>JASHRH010000027.1 GCA_030037475.1 Acidobacteriaceae bacterium | reverse complement strand
AGACGATCCAGCGCTTCGGGCAGAAGCGAGTCGCCCTCGAGGAAATCGAAATCGCGCGGCAGCCAAGCAGCCGGGAACCCCGCAGGGAAGGCGACGCGCCTGGCGGAGCGCGCGGTAAGACGCGATGCCACGGCTTCCGCAATGGCAGCGACCGTCACCGTGTGGACTTCAACGCCGTAGTCGCGAAGGCGTTCGGCGAACAGTTCCGCGCGGAGGTGCGGGGAAAGATCGCCGGAAGTTCGGTACAGGCGCGGCAGAGCGGCGAGCGCGGCAGTCAGTTCGTCCGGCTCCGATGCATCCGTTCTGCTGAGGCCGGCGCGGATGCGCGCGAGGACTTCGTCTCTGGCCGTTGTCATGATTTTCCCTTGTCGCGCCGCGCCCACCAGGCGCGGAAGCTTTCCTGCGGAATGGGCGCGAGATCGCGGCTCTGCGTCCATCCGCTGAGAAGAAAAGGAAGGCTCTCGATGCTCCCGCTCCTGGCAACGAATGGCCGCTGGGCCTTCCGGCTGAGCTTTTGCGCGGTCTCCATGCGCTCACCCGAGGCAAAAACGCGGGCCGCCGCCTGCATGCCGAGATTCCAGACGCCGAGCGCTCCGGCGAATGTGTGCTGCTCCCTTTGTACGATCCGGCTCCTGAGGTGAATCAGGACTTCCGGAATGTCGATTTT
Source organism: Acidobacteriaceae bacterium (assembly GCA_030037475.1). Classification (GTDB taxonomy): domain Bacteria; phylum Acidobacteriota; class Terriglobia; order Terriglobales; family Acidobacteriaceae; genus Palsa-343. The sequence goes on along the minus strand of JASHRH010000027.1, from coordinate 10,487 downwards.
CACGGGGCAGACTTCATAGCAGGCTCCACAAAGCGAGGAGGCGTAAGGAAGCGAAGCGCCACGTTCCAGATTGTGCAACTGCGGCGTGAGGATCGCACCGATGGGCCCGCCATAAACGGATCGATAGGCGTGACCACCGGTCTGGCGATAAACGGGACAAACGTTCTGGCAGGCGCCGCAGCGGATGCACCTGAGCGTCTGCCGCGCCTCGCGGTCGCCGAGGATGCGGCTGCGGCCGTTGTCGAGCAGGATAACGTGGAATTCCCGCGGGCCATCCGCGGCGGTCGTGCCGGTCCAGAGTGAATTGTAGGGATTCATCCTCTCGCCGGTAGCCGAGCGGGGCAGCGTCTGCAGGAACACTTCCAGATCCTGAAAGCGCGGAATCGCCTTTTCGATGCCTGCGACGGTGATGAGGAGCTGCGGCAGCGTCAGGCACATGCGGCCGTTGCCTTCCGACTCCACGATGACGACGCCACCGGTTTCCGCGATGAGGAAGTTGGCTCCGCTGATCGCTGCGCGGGCGTTGAGGAAATGGCGGCGGAGCCAGGTGCGGGCCGCGGCTGTGAGGTCCTCGGCCGTGTCGCCGAGATGATCCAGATGCATCTCGCGCAGGAAGAGTTCGCGAATCTGCTGACGATTTTTATGCAGTGCGGGAACGACAATGTGTGAGGGAGCGTCGTGGCCGAGCTGCACGATCAGTTCGGCGAGATCGGTTTCGATGGCGGAGATTCCGTGGGAGCCGAGAGCGGCATTCAGCCCAATCTCTTCGGTCGTCATCGACTTGATCTTGATGACCTCGCGGATCTGGCGCCGCGTCAGGATCTCAAGGACGATCCGATTGGCTTCTTCGGCATCCCGCGCCCAGTGAACCTGCCCGCCCGCGGCAGAGCATGCCTGCTCGAACTGGAGCAGGTACGTATCGAGGTTTTCGAGAACGTGGCTGCGGATTGCGCTGCCTGCCTCGCGGAGCTGCGGCCAGTCTTCGCGCTCACCGGCAGCCTGGTCGCGCCTGCGGCGGATGACATCGGTGGCGTGCTCGACATTGCGGCGCAATTGTGTGTCGCGGAGGAGTTCCCGAGCCGCCTCGGGAAAGCCGGCTGTCATTGCCCGGCTCCGTCGGCGGTGCACGCCAGAATTTCCGCGAGATGCGCGGTGCGGACGGGCAGGCGCTGGCGATGGAGCCCGCCGAACAGGTGCATCAGGCAGGAATTGTCGACGGCGGTGCAGACTTCCGCGCCGCTGTTCAGCACGGAGCGGATCTTCTCCGCGAGCATCGCGGAAGAGACATCGGCATTCCTGATGGCGAAAGTGCCGCCGAAGCCACAGCAGCGATCGATGTCGTCGAGAGGCAGGAGCTCGAGGCCGCGAACGTTGCGCAGCAGGCGCAGAGGGACATCGCCGAGATGCAGGCTGCGCAGCGAGTGGCAACTGGCGTGATAGGTGACCTTATGAGGAAAGACGGCGCCGACATCGTCGACGCGGAGATGATGGACAAGAAGTTCAGAGAACTCAAAGACGCGCGGGAGCAGGGATTCGACCTCCCTGGCGAACCGGACATCGCCGCTTTCCTCGGCGGCTTTCGGGTAGTGGTCGCGAATCATCGCGACGCAGGAGGATGAGGGGATGCAGATCGCCTCGACATCGCGGTAGACCTCGAGGAAATGCCGGACGATGGGGACAGCTTCGCGCGTGTAGCCGGTGTTCCAGTGCATCTGGCCGCAGCAGGTTTGCGCGGGGTTGAAGTCAACCGTGTGGCCGAGCCGTTCCAGCACGCGTACGACGGCCTTCCCGGTCTCAGGAAAGAGCGTGTCGTTATAGCAGGCAATGAACAGCGAGATGCGCACAGGCAGGCCCTTTGCAGCGGGCGGAATCCCCACCGTCCAGGAATATCACGTACAGCGATCCCGTGAAATGCAGCCGGGTGAAGGGATGAGTGAGCACGTCAGCCGAGGACGCGGTCGAGGTGGACGTAACCTCCGTCGATGAAAAGATGCTGGCCGGTGATATGGCTGGCTTTTTCCGAAAGCAGGAAGACTGCCATGCCGGCGATCTCGGCGGGCTCTGTCATGCGCTGGCCGAGAGGTATTTTCTCTGCGATCGAGCGGAGTTTGTCTTCCGGATCAGGAAATGTTGCGATCCAGCGCCGATAGAGAGGCGTCATGACTTCCGATGGAACAATGGCATTGACGCGGATGCCGAACGGCAGCAGCTCAACTGCCCACTCGCGCGTGAGGGCAAGTTGACCGCCTTTGGAAGCCGCATAGCCGGATGTGCCTCCCTGCCCGGTAATCGCGGTTCTGGAGGCAATGTTGACGATGGAGCCGCGCGCCGCTTTCAGCGAGGGCAGCGCGTAGTGAGCCATGGAGTAATAGTGCCAGAGGTTGCGCTGAATGGAAGCAAGAAATTCGTCGGGGGAGCCGGATTCGAGACCGACTTTATCGTTCACACCGGCATTGTTCACCAGCGCATCGATGCGCCCGCAGCGGCGCAGGGCTCCTTCGACGGCCTGGCGGCAGCTCTCGGGCAAGTGCAGTTCCATCGGCAGGAGCTCGAAATGCGCTTCGCGTTCGCGTAACCCGCGAGCAAACGCCTGCACCGCTTCGGAGTCGCGATTGACAATGCAGGGAATCGCGCCCTCCTGCAGACACGCCTGCGAGATCGCGGCGCCAATACCTTCTGCTCCGCCGGTGATGAGGACGACTTTGTCTTTCAGTCCAAGATCCAGAAGATCAGCCTCGCAGATGGACGAAGCCGCCATCCAGCGGGATGTCGGCTCCGGTGATGAATGCGGCCGTGTCGGAACAAAGATACAAAGCCAGAACAGCCACCTCGTCGGGAGAGCCCATGCGGCCAATCGGCTGGGCCTGCGAGAGCCGGGCGAACATCTCCGTCTCCTGTCCGGGGTAGCGATCGCGAAGAAAGGCATCGACAAACGGGGTGTGAATGCGCGCGGGCGAGATGGCATTGCAGCGGATGCCGTCGGCGAGGTAATCCTTCGCTACGGAGAGGGTCATGGAGAGCACCGCGCCTTTGGTCATCGAATAGGCGAATCGATCGCTGAGGCCCGCCGTTGCAGCAATGGAAGCGAGGTTGAGAATGACGCCGCCGCCGTTGTGCTTCATGTGACCGAGGACTGCCTGCATGCAGAGGTACACGCCTTTGACGTTCACGCGGAAGAGCCGCTCGAAGTCCTCTTCGGTCGTGCTGTCAAGCCGCCCGATGTGGGAGACCCCGGCACTGTTGACCAGGATATCGATGCGGTGCGATGCGGCGATCTCATCGAAGACGCGGCGGGTCATGGCGGCGTCTGTTACGTCGCACGGAACAGGAAGAGCCGTGACGGCACCTGATTCGGCGATCTGGCGCGCGGTCTCCTCCGCGCTCTCAGGGCGGATATCGACCAGGCAGACCGAAGCGCCGCGCTGCGCAAAGAGCTTTGCGATGGCTCGCCCAATGCCGCTGCCGGCGCCGGTGACGATCGCGGTCCGGCCATCGAGACGGAAGAGATCCGTCACAGAGAAACTCCTCTCTTCCAGGGAATAAAGTCGTACTGGCCGAGCTGCTCGGCACAGGTCAGCACGGTTCCGCTGGCGATCTCGACCACACGGGAGAGAATCTGTCCGCCCATCTGCTCGATGGTGGCCTCGCCGGCAACGATGGGCCCGGTGTCGATATCGATGATGTCGGGCATCCGGCGGGCAAGCACGGGGTTGGTCGCAACTTTTACGACGGGCGCGATGGGATTGCCGGTGGGTGTACCGAGGCCGGTGGTGAAAAGAACAATGCTGGCGCCGGCGGCGACCTGGCCGGTGACACATTCCACGTCGTTGCCGGGCGTGCACAGCAGATTCAGGCCGGGCGTCACCGCATATTCGGGATAGTCGAGGACGTCCGTAACCGGAGAAGTGCCGCTCTTGCGGGCGGCGCCGGCTGATTTCATGGCATCGGTAATCAGGCCGTCCTGAATGTTGCCGGGCGAGGGATTCATTTCCAGACCGGAGCGCACTGCGCGGGCGCGAGCGGCGTAATCGCGCATGAGCGCGACAAATTTATCGGCCGCTTCCTGGGTGGCGCAGCGGTCGACGAGGCTTTGCTCGACTCCGCAAAGTTCGGGAAACTCCGCAAGCAGGGTTTTGCCGCCAAGGGTCACGAGAAGATCGGAGGTGTAGCCGATGGCAGGATTGGCGGAGATCCCCGAGAAGCCGTCAGAGCCGCCGCACTTGAGGCCAATGGTGAGGCTGCCGAGAGACGCTGGCTCGCGACGGCATTGATCGGCTTCCGCGAGGCCGGCGAAGGTCTCGCGGATGGCGCGGTCCATGAGCGCGGATTCTGTGCCAGCGGTTTGCTGATCGAGCAGGACAAGAGGCTTGCTGAAATGCGGATTCCGCCTGTGCAGCTCCTCCATCAGGAGATCGGATTGCGCCTTCTGGCAGCCGAGGCTGAGCACCGTCGCCCCGGCGACATTGGGGTGATGCAGATAGCCGGTAATCAGGGCGCAGAGATTCGCCGAGTCGTCACGCGTGCCGCCACACCCGCCTTCGTGCATGAGAAAGCGAAGTCCGTCAACGTGCTCGAATAAGCGGCGCGGCGTTTCATCTGAAGGAACCGGATTGCCGGCAGCCTGCGGCGAATCAGGATGGCCATCACGGTACAGCCGCGCGAGGTGCGCAACCTGACGACGATATTTCGAAGGCGCCGCGTATCCCAGCTCCTCTTCGAAAGCTTGTCGCAGCGTGGCGACGTTGCGGTTCTCGCAGAAGACGAGCGGAACCACCAGCCAGTAGTTGCGAGTGCCGACCTGGCCATCTGCGCGGTGGTAACCGAGGAAATGCTCCCCGGTCCAGGCGCTCACGTCAGGATGCCTCCAGGGCTGCGTATGACGAGTTGCTGTGAATGTGCCGCTGTCATGTTGCAGGTTCGCCACGGTGAGCGCGGCGCCTGCGGGAATCAGTTCGCGGGCACGACCAACAAGAACGCCATACATGATGACGGGAGCGTCAGGACGGCGTTCTTCTGTGACGAACTTATGCTTGCGCGGAACGGCAGTGGCCAGCGCCCAGCTCCTGCCGCCGAAGACGACGGTTTCGCCCTGACGCAGGTCCTCGAGCGCAATCAGCACGTTGTCGCGGGGGTCGAGTTGCAGAACTTTGTGCATAAACAGGTCCTGACGATCAGGCAGAGGCTGCGACGGTGCGATTGCGCAGGGTTCCGATCCCCTCGATGGTGATTTCGATCTGCTCGCCGGTTCGCAGCCAGCGGTGGGGCGTACGGCCCAGCCCCACGCCGGCGGGCGTTCCGGTACTGATAATATCGCCCGGCTCAAGCGGGACGATGGAGGAGATGTACGCGATCAGATCGGGCAGCCTGAAGATCAACTCGCGGGTATTGGAGTGCTGCAGGACTTCGCCGCCGATGGAGAGCCGGATGTCGAGCGAGTGCGGATCGCGAATTTCATCCGTTGTCACAATAGCGGGGCCGATGGGGCAAAACGTGTCGAAGCTCTTGCCGAGCGTCCACTGCGACGCAGCAAGCTGGATATCGCGAGCGCTGACGTCGTTCAGGATCGTATAGCCGGCAACGTGCTTCTCCCAGTCCTCAGCAGCGATGTTCTTTCCGCCGCGCCCGATGACCGCGGCCAGCTCCGCTTCGTAGTCCGGCTGCGTGGAGTTGGTCGGTAGAACGATATTCGCATCCGGGCCGATCACCGCGCTGGGCAGCTTCAGAAAGACCGTCGGGACTTTGGGGATCTCCATCTTCGACTCGATGGCATGATCCCGGTAGTTCAGCCCGATACAGAGGATTTTGCCCGGCCTGAGGACTGGCGAGAGGATCTGAACGTCGCGGAGGGAAATGCGCTCGGCTTCACGGCTCTCGAGAAGCTGGCAAGCGGCGAGGCAACCCTGCTCGCCGGCAGCGAAGAATTCCGAATCGGAAGCGTAACCAGCCGAGCGGAGCGGGCAAACGAATCCGTTCTGCTCGACTCCGAATTCGGTGCGGTTCTCTTTGCGGAAATTGACCAGGCGCATAAATCCATTCTCTCGCGGTCGCGGCCGACGCGCGCTGATGGACCGAATTGCGTGCCACCGACGCAGGATGTAAATGAACCAGGATGGCGTCGTAAGATCAAACGATACATGGTTCCCTGCATCGATACTCATCATCATCTGTGGCGCTACACCGCGGCTGAGTATGGCTGGATCGGCGAGGAGATGCGCTGGCTGCAACGAGACTTTCTGCCCGGCGAACTGCGCCAGGAGATGGAGAACGCCGGAGTACAGGCAACCATTTGTGTGCAGGCGCGGCAAACGCTGCAGGAGACGGAAGCGCTGCTGCGGTTTGCCGGGAAACATCCCTGGATTGCGGGCGTAGTGGGATGGGCTGCCATCGCCAGCGATGATTTCCCCGCGCAGCTCGACCTGTTGCTCCGCCAGCCGAAACTGAAGGGGTTGCGGCATGTGCTGCAGAACGAGCCGGATCCCGCGTTCTCGCTGCGTCCGGACTTCCAGCGCGGGCTGCGGGCGATGAAGGGAACCGGGCTGGTCTATGACGTCCTGATCTATGCGCCGCAACTGCCGGTCGCGGCGGAGCTCGCAGACAGCCATCCGGAGCAGGCATTCGTGCTGGATCATCTGGCCAAGCCGAAGATTGCCACGGGTGAGATCTCGCCGTGGCGCGAGCAATTGCACGAGCTGGCCCGGCGGCCGAATGTCTGGTGCAAGGTGAGCGGCATGGTGACGGAAGCGGACTGGCAACGATGGACGGCCGACGATCTGCGTCCGTATCTGGATGCGGCTCTTGAGGCCTTTGGCCCGCACCGGCTGCTGGCGGGCTCCGACTGGCCCGTGTGTACATTGGCATCGAGTTACTCGCGCTGGTGGCAGATATTGCGGGCATGGGCTGCGAGTCTCTCTGCCGGCGAGCAGGAAGCGATTTTGGCGCGCAACGCTGCGGAAGTGTATCGGCTGGAAGGGGAATATGAAAGCTGTCTTTCTTTCCCGCTTTACCAAAATCCTGGCCGATCCCGATGAACAGTCCGGATGAGAGAAGAGAATCGATGCAGCCGATGAACGCCACGTCTTCTCCCGTCCGCAAAAGCGATCTCCGCGCGCCTCTGGTCACACGCGCGACAGTGGTTCCGTTTGTTCTCATCACGACACTGTTTTTTCTGTGGGGCATTCCAAACAACCTGAACGACGTGCTGATCCGCCAGTTCATGAAGTCGTTCGTGATGACGCGGCTGCAGGCGGGACTGGTGCAATCCGCGTTTTATATGGGCTACTTTCTGCTGGCCATGCCCGCGGCCCTGTTAATGCGACGCTTCGGCTATAAGTTCGGATTCCTGATCGGGCTGGGACTCTACAGCGCAGGCGCTCTTCTCTTCTGGCCTGCTGCCCTGGCTGACCGCTATGCCTTCTTCCTGGGAGCATTGTTCGTCATCGCGAGCGGGCTCTCCTTCCTTGAGACCGCATCGAACCCGTTCATCGCGCAGCTAGGCGATCCACGCAGCGCCGCGCGCCGGCTGAATCTCGCACAGGCGTTCAATCCCGTGGGCTCGATCACGGGCGTGCTCATCGGGACCATCTTCATCTTTTCCGGCGTTGATCTCACCACCGGGCAGGTGGATGCGCTGCGGGCGCGGCACGCGTATGCGGCGTATCTGCGCACGGAAACGATGCGGGTTGTCGGCCCCTACCTCGCGCTCGCCGCGGCCACCCTAGTTATGCTGGTGCTGATTGCGGTCACGAAATTTCCTGAGTCGCTGACACAAACCGATGCTCCGGAGGAGCGCGGCGGCAGCTTTCGCACGCTGCTGCAGCATCCGGGCTTTGTGCTCGCGGTATTGGCGCAGTTCGCTTATGTGGGCGCGCAGGTAGGAACGTGGAGCTACTTTATCCCTTACGTACTCTCGTACACGCACAACCACGATAAATCGGCAGGCTTTCTGCTCACCATCTCGCTGGCGGCTTTCCTGATCGGACGCTTTTTCTCGGCGTGGCTGATGCGGTTCATTCAGCCGAGCCGGCTCATGGGAATTTATTGCGCGGCTAATATGCTGCTGGTGCTGGCGGGTGTCGCGTTTCCGGGATGGGCGGGTGTGTGGGCGCTGTTGCTGACGAGCTTCTTTATGTCCCTGATGTTCCCGACGATCTTTGCCCAGGGCATCCGTGGACTGGGCGCTAACACCAAGCTGGGCGGGTCGCTGATGGTAATGGCGATTGTGGGCGGGGCTGTGCTCACGCCTCTGATGGGCCTGATTGCGGAGCGTACCGGCAGCCAGGCGCTTTCCTATGTCGTGCCGCTCGCGGCCTATCTCCTCATCGGCTTCTACGCCTTCGCGGATCTCCGGATCAGCCGCGTCGCTTCCTGAAGGATCGGCAATGCCGTAATCGTTCCACACGGCGGGAAGCTGAACGACGATCTCTGCGATCAACCTTTACGGCCACCGAAAGCGGGGCTAGCATCGATGGGGTCGATCTGCGGTTTGTCGCAGCGCAACTGCTCTAAAAATCTTCGCTCGGAGCCCTCGCCATGTCGCGACGTTTCGTCCTGCCTTTGCTGCTTCTTGTAGCATCATGGATCCCCCTTGCCGCGCAGAACACGCCGCCTGCAGGCCGTCTCGACCCCACGCGCGACATCCTCAGCCCTGTTCTCTTTTCCTCCTTTCACACGCCGCTGCCGGAGCAGTACATCTGGACTCGCGACACCGCCCGCCAGGATCGCGAGCAGCGGCAGGCGACCCGGTACTTCCGTGTACATTTCCGTCTCGACTCCACACCCGCTGTCGCCACGCTTTACGTCGCTGGCCCGCGCGTGGTGGATGTGTGGGTGAACGGCCAGCTCAGCGGCCACTTCGTTGCCGATGCCTTCTCACGCCTCAAAGAGCACGTGTTCTGTACCCAGCTCCGCAAGGGTCTTCTCCACGCGGGCGAGAATGTCGTAGCAATTGAGGCCCAGGATGGTTATCACCTGGTCGCCAAAATCCTTCCTGCTGGTCCTATGCAGCTCGCTCCGGCGATCCTGATCAGCAACTCCAGATGGAAAGCCGCCACGCAGGCTGCGGATGGGTGGCAGACCTCGGAGTTCGACGACAGCTCCTGGCCTGCTGTCGATGCGCAGGGATCGATCGAAGGCAACATCGATTTCTTCCAGTGGAACAATGACGCTGGCATGTACGACTGGCCGGGCTACGAAGGCGCCTCGCCCTTTCTCGCCCACGTCTATTTGCCCGCCGTGAAGGTGCAGGACGCCTACGCCGGCAACGGTTCCTTCCAGAACGTCGGCGCGCTCACCTCCGCTTCCCCGGCACAGGAGCCTGCCCAGGAATTCACCGTCCGCCTGGCGCCCGACCCCTCCGGCCAGTTCACCCCTGCTGTCACGCTCGACTTCGGCCGCGAGGTCACTGGCCGCGTGCAGATCGTCTCCGCCAGCGACGCTCCAGTCCGCGTCTCCATCGCCTATGGCGAATCGTGGGACGAGCTCGCTGACGAGCCTTACCTGGGAGTCAATAATCTCTATCTGCTGCCTCACGGCTCCGGCGTCGGTCCGAAATCCGCCTTCCGCTATGCGCGCATCCGCTTCCTTTCCGGTCCTTCCACGCTCCGCTTTCGCGCCATCCGGGTCGAGGACATTTACTACCCGGTCCGTTACCTCGGCTCCTTCGAATCCTCCGACCCTCTCCTCAATCGCATCTGGGAAACCGGCGTCTACACCGCGCACCTCTGCATGCAGGACGACATCTGGGACGCCCCCAAGCGCGACCGCGGGCGCTGGATGGGCGATACAGACGTCAGCGGCCGTGTCATCGATGCGGTCTTCGGCGATCATTTCCTCATCCAGGACACCCTCACCCGCCTGATCGGTCCACTGCCCATCACGCAGCCCGTCAATGGAATCCCCGGCTACTCGTCCTTCTGGTTCACCGAGCTCGCCGACTACCTCCGCCACTCCGGCCAGATTCAGTACGTTTCCGCGATGCACAGCCACATCCTCGCCCTGCTGCATTTCATGGACGAGGACTTTAACGACCAGAACGAGTTCATCAATCACACGCGCCAGTGGCTCTACGTCGATTGGGCGATTGGACTGAATGGCGACACGCCTCAGTCCCGCGAAACGACTGTCCTCGAATACATCCGCGCCTACCGCGCCGGAGCCTGGCTGCTCCGCCAGCCTGGCGACACCGCCAACGCAGACCACTACGCTCAGCGAGCCGATCATCTCGCGGCGCTCGCTCGCACCTCAGACTGGTCGGATGGCGCCTACAGCCTGCGCTGGCAGACCAACGCGATGGCCGTGATTTCCGGCGTCGCGCAGCCGGATCAGTACGCTTCGATCTGGCAGAACGTCCTCTCCCAGGTCGGCCAGCCGACCTTCCGCCCCAACGTCATCACGCCGTACTACGGCTCGTATGTGCTCGACGCCATGGCCGCGATGCATCACCGCGCCCAGGCGCTCGCCTGGATTCGCGAGTACTGGGGCGGCATGAT
>JASHRH010000294.1 GCA_030037475.1 Acidobacteriaceae bacterium | reverse complement strand
TCTGTCGGCTCTGTATGGCTGGGCAAGCCGCACCATCGATCCGGCGACGAATCGACTCTACTACACCGGCGTCAATCCGGGCTCCCTCGTGACGAAATACTCCGAGTCGCCGGGCGTCGGGCGCCCCCTCTCCGACGAGGAGATGAAGCGATTTCTGGCGGCGGTCGCGAAGCTGGATCCCTACTGGCGGGATTTCTTCCTCGCGCTCGCCTGGACGGGAGCCCGGCTTTCGAACGTCTGTGCTATGCGCTGGGATCAATTGGATCTCGAAGCACGTATCTGGTCGATTCCGTCAACGACGACCAAAACGCATAGACCGTATCGTGTCGCGCTTTCGAGCCCATTAGGCGTGCTGCTCGCTCTGCGGCAGAAAGGGTCTTCGTCGGAATGGGTGTTCCCATCGAAGTCACGCAGCGGCCATCTCGAGGAACCGAAGAAGGTCTGGTACGCAATCCTCAAGAGCGCGCGCATCAAAGGTCTACGGCTCCACGACCTGCGCACCACGGCGGCGAGTTGGGGTGCGAATGCGAATGTCGGGCCGTTCGTAGTCTCCTCGCAGCTTGGACATGCACGCCCCTCCATGACGGCGCATTACACGCACGTATCCGATGAGGCGAAGAAGACGACCGCCGACGCCATTGCGCGGGCAATGCTGGAGAAGGCGGGACTCGAAGTCGCGAGTCTCACGACGACAGTAGCTGATAGCGCCGCGACGGGCGCCCGTGCGTAGGACGCTGAGTGCGCATTCACCCTAGTGCGAGCCTCCGATGTCCACAGAACCACCGAAACGCACACCGTTCCGCTCGGAGTGTCAGGCAACCATCGGCCAGCACGGAACGCTCGCCGAAGGTCGATGGCACGCTCCGAACCGGTCGTTGACGACCCGCACGGCGGAATTGCTCTGGGTCTCCGCGGTCAGAATTCCGTGCGCTATCTGCGCTGCGGCTCGCGGATTCGCTCATTCCAGCGCCAGTCGGGTTGTGTCGCTCCGATCTCCACACCACCGACCCATCGAGGGACTGGCTTGAGCGAGCGAAAATCCACATCACCGCGGAGCACGGCGCGCCCCAGGTCCGTGATCGTAAGGCGATCGGGCCAGGGCGGGTTGTCCCGCACGTGCGGGTCGTGGCAAGGCGAACGCACAAATACCGGTTCTCGCGCCGTTTCCATGCCCAATACACGATCTCGAACCTGAAGATCTCCCTGTCCCGGCAGGGGATCCGTGATGTGATTCATGCGCGTGAACATCTCACGCAGAGTCAGTGGCTCCGTCGAGAGCAAGGTGAGTGCCATCTCTTCTGTCATCGACAGTCCGTTCACTGAAGACGGCAGCTCACGAATGTGGCGGTGTAAAGCGGGGCTGAGCAGGGGCAGGGCCGGCGTCCCACTTCGCATGATTGCTGCGAGCGCTCGCGGATCGGAGCTCGCGAGGGCACGCCAAGTCTGAAGCCCGAGATCCAGCTCCTCAGCTCCGATAAGTCTGCGAGTCGCCCAGAGCATTCGAAGCGCTTCTGGAGGGAGTTGACCCAGCCCAATGAAGCGCGTCGTACCCGGAAAGTCCCCCACATTGACCAATTCGATGAACGGCGGGCGGCGGTGTGCTGCGTAATGGCCGAGCAGACGAATCAGCACGAGCTGGTCATAGCAATCCGGCTCGGACCAGATGACGACCCGCTTGAAATCCGCCGAATCGAGGAGCCGTCGCTCATCGTGACGCAGACTGTCGAGCACTTGATCGTAGGCGAGACCTAGATCCTCGCCGTAGTGGCTAACGAGATATCGCGCGCGCTCCTCAAGGCAGCCTGCGCCGCCGTCGCGTACCGGACCTGAGAGATACGGATAGCTATGTTCGTAGAACTCCCCCCTGAAGCCGGCGCGCTCAAGCGGTGTCTTGATGTCATTGCCGCAGCGGATGTGCAGGGTCCGCGGCTCGGCGTCGAGCGCGGGGAGAGGCGAGACTTCGGCGCCCGGAAGCGAACAAGCCTCCATGAGCCTCCGTTCGCTCGCCATTGCCAGGATATGGCGCTTCAGCGCCGCCCAGTTTTCGAAACGCAGTTCCTGCGCGATTAGGTGCTGTGCTTCGGCCAGTTTCGCTCGGGATTTGAACCGCGAAAGCGCTGCGGGCTCTCCTGCTCGCGCTGCCTTGAGGAGATCTTTGGCGCGCTTTTGTTGCTGCTCAAAATTTAGTCTGAAATGCGGATAGGACGAAGGCCGGTCGGTCATGACGATTCCCCTTACCGAGTGCCTGCGTCCGCTCAGGCAAGTAAGGGAAAGCGCCGGACCTAAAAAGAAGGTCGTGGTGTCGTGGGCGCAGCCCTTTCCGCGGACGTGGGTGCTCCGACCGAGCGGCCGGGATTCTACCAGAGCCAACGTGAGTGCGCCTGAGATTGCCACGAAGATTTCTGAGCGCGAAATTCGGAATGAGGGGCAGGAAATGAGGAGTACGCAAGATAGAAGGCCGCGGCACGGCTACGTCCGCAAGCGCTTGTCTGCACATCGTTTTGCGCGGCACGACCGCGCAAGAGGGAAGTGCTGCCACTTGCCACAAGTCGTGGTGAGTAAAGAGATTTTTTGGTGCCGTGTTCGCCCCCGCTGCTCTCAGATGCGAGCGGCGTCAGCGATGAAGCGCAATCGCGACGATCAATTCCGGCCGCGGGTCCGGCTGCTTGTTCCCAAAACGGGAACATGCTAGGCTATGAACGATGAGGATCATCGCTCGGAGCACCCTCAGGCGGTTTGTCGAGTCGCAATCCGGGCATCGCGCTCATGCAGCGCTCAAGTCCGCGGTCGATGCATGGTTCGACGAAGTGCGCAGGGCCAAGTGGACCCGCATGGCGACCGTGAAGGAGCTGTATCGCACGGCCAGCGTGGTATCGGCGGATCGCGTTGTGTTCAATATCAAGGGAAACGATTATCGTCTGGTCGCCGCGATCGATTTCGACAAACGCATCGTGTGGATCAAGTGGATTGGCACGCACGCGGCATATGACACCATAGACGTGAAGACGGTAGCCTATGAGAGACCTAAAGCCGATTCGAACTGAGAAGGATTACGAGGAGGCGCTTGCGGAGGCCGAAGAGCTCTGGGGTGCCAGGACCGGCACGCCCAAGGGGGATCGCCTGGATGTCCTGGCGACGCTCATCGAAGCTTACGAGGCGGAGCATTACCCCATGGACCCGCCGG
>JASHRH010000026.1 GCA_030037475.1 Acidobacteriaceae bacterium | reverse complement strand
ATGTGAGGATTTTCTCACATCGGCTGATGTGAGGATATTCTCACATTCCAGTGTAAAAGGAAAAGCCCCGGCACATGGCCGGGGCTGCTCCTAGGTTTCTAGCGTCCATTGTGCGGGGTCTTCTCGTCGGGACGCTGGGTGCGGGCCGGGTTGTTCTTGGTACGGCGGTGCTCGGCTGCGTAGCGCTCACACTTCTTGCGGTTCCTGCCGTACTTCTTGCCCTTGCCCCGCGTCTGCTTGGTGGACTTTGCCATGGGTGGTGTTCACCCCCTTCCAAATGAGTTATCTACTCATTTGGCTGGGGCTTCAGCAGCAGGCCCATGTCACCTCTATTCCAGTTCTCGGCGGTTCGGTCGGCCATACAGGAAGTTGCTCGACTGCTCGACGTGCTGCTCCTCTTCCTGCACTGACAGGATACAGGCCATGGACAGTGAGTCCGGGTAGTCGTCATGCGCATCGACGGCCTTCGGGGCCTTGCCGATCACATACGGCCCGTTGAACTCGATCTCCAGGTCTTCCATCTCCTGCCGGAACCTGCGCCAGACCTTGGTCTGGCGGACTGCAGGGCCAGCAGGCCAGGAGATCATCCCACGGCCCAGAAGCTCACGCAAGTACTTCCAGCGGACACTCTGCTCACCCTTGGAGGACCCCAGGTCCACGAACTCGATCTCGGGCATCAGTCTTCGCAGGCGGGCTACCACCACGTCACCGAGGCCGTTAGTATCGATCCCTACCTTCCACACGCTGTAGGACCGGATGAAGTCCATGATGTGGAAGTACTGTGTCTCCCAGTCCTGCCCTTCAAGATCGAGCCAGTTGAGGATGCGGTGATGGAAATACCCGAACTGGTCGGGATGATCCCAGTCCACGAGCACAGCAGTCACGACCGTGCGGTCCTGTTTACGACCGCAGTCTATGCCGACTACGATGGGGGTCCGGTGAAACGCCCGGACCAGCCCGTCCATGGTGTCGTCCCCAAGCTCCTCCAGTCTGCCCCCGGTGACGAACATGCCCTTCTCCAGCAGCCACTGGATCTTGTAACTCAGGCGGAACTCGTCACTGTCCTCACCGAGCCGCAGCATCTCAAGCTGGACGGCCTCTTTGTACTCCCGGTTATGCTTGCCGACCTCTACCCAGTCCGCCTCGAAGTGATTCGTGCGCAGGACCCCACGGCGAGTGAGCTTCCTCTTATTCTGCTGAATGGAGTTATAGAAGACGTTCTTGGTGTAGTTCGGCGTCCCGGTGAATACCTTCGTCCCCTTGTTCTTGGCCGCCATGGGCAGGATGCTCTTGTTCACCACCGCATTGTCCGCGCCCTGGCACTCGTCGATAAGGATGAGGTGGTACGTGCGGCCCTCGATGCTGGCCCGGGGATGAGCGGTTGTCTTGCGGACCTCGCTGCCACACGAGAGCTTCAGGACCCGGCCCTGCGCCGTGATGCGCTCCGCGATCTCCGGATCGGCCATGACCTGCATCGCGCGCTCGGAAGTCAGGCGGGTCACAATCCGCCCGTGCAGGGTATCTGCCTGCTCGTCAACTGGGGCGAAGGCACCGACCCAGAAGCCTTCCTTGAACTTCTCCAGCAGGGCCGGGTAGGCTTTCGCAAGCCGTGGAAGCATTATCATTCCCGTCGCCACGCAGTTTGCTACCGTCTCGGACTTGCCGGACTGACGGGAGAACAGGGCAGTAATGAGAGCGCCATCCCCGATGATAAGGGACTCGAATAGCCGCCGGGCAAACGGCTCCTGGTAGGGGTAAAACGGGTGGCCCGATAAGTGATTGGTGAACAGTACCAGCTTGTTCACCAGGGAATCCACGAACTCCTGCGTGGCCTGGTCCAGGTTGATCTCGGTTGCTAACCGGGCCTCGCGCTCGGCCTCGGTTTCATCAGATGGTTCTTCGGTAACCCAGAATGGTTCTGCAGACATGAAAATACCCCGGTAGTCAGTTCTTCAACTACCAGGGTACTCCCAAAATCAGGCAGGCAGATCGAATTCCCCTGCCTTGACGCCTTTGATGAAGTCCCTCCACTCATCGTGGGTGAACACCAGCGGCATGGGCGGGGTGCCGGTTTCCTTACCCTCCTTGACCAGGACACCGGCCTCGGTGACCATCACCTCGACACATGACCCCTGCCTGCAGAACGAGCTTGTCTTGTACATAAAATCACCTCCTCGCTTCGTAGTTGGTCAGCAGCAGGTAAGCTCATTTGCCGCCTACCTTCCCGCTGAAGTTCGCGTTCAGGGCCAGCCCTGCGCTGCGGTCGATATGTGCGCGCAGGGTCACCTCGTGCGCCTCAGGGTCTTCCTCCCAGGGCGCCACCTGGTGGGCGAGATCATCGATGATCTCGCCCAGTTCAGACTGGACCTGGTGTGTGGTCTTGGAGCCGAAGCTACCATGCAGATCACGCAGCCGCGCAAGGATTGCCTCAATTGGTTCCACGGGACTTCTCCAGCGCCTTGATCATCCACTCGGCAGCCCGCACGGCATAGGGCCGGGTGCGCTCCAGATCACGAGTTGAGGCCCCGTGTTCAGCCAGGTACCGCAAAGAGAACCTGCCACCCGAGTCCAGCCGCATCTTGGCGCATACGATCGCGGCAGCAGCCTCAGCGATCAGTTCGTGCTCGTGCTCCCCGAAGTAGTGGTAGCCCATCGTGCGCCCGTACTTCTGGTGCAGCCACACATGGGTGAGTTCGTGGCAGGTGACCCGGAACTTCGAGGCCGGGGACATCCGGCTGTCAATGACGATGTCCCTGTACAAGATGTGCTCCTGGCCCCAGATGTCGGTGGCCTGGAGAAGGTTGGTCACGCCATGCGCGCGGTCACCTTCGGGTGCTACCTCGTACTTGACCGGGTAGCCGTTCTTGAATGCCAGCCGCTCCAGCACCCGCTGGTAGTGCGGCGGGACGGGCGTCGGGTCCAGCTTGTCCTCCCGGAATGCCTGCACGGGGGTGCGATAGAAATGCCTGGTCACAGGAACGCATCGGGTAAGTCCTTCGTGGATGCGCTCAAGCTCTTTGTCCACCTGTTGTTCCTCCTGGTTGTGATGAATGACATCACTGTACTTTAACCAGGAGTGCCAGTGCTGTTATTCCGCTACCGGAGAACAGGTCTGTCCCGAAGTTCCAGGGTGATCGCCCAGAGCACCAGCAGGCCCTCAGCGATCTCGGCAACCGAATCCAAATCCTGGTACCTGCGGTAGTCAGCGAACCCCTTGGCCATCCCTGAGCCTGCTGCATCCGCGTAATCAAGCAACTGGCTGGTCTCTATGACGCTGATGCGCTTGCGGGCGCTGGAGACGACCTCAGCGTCTTTGGGGGACCAGTGCGGGGAGACCGGGGTCTGCCTACGCATGGTTGTATCCACATGTCTGCGGAGCACAGATGTGATCTCCCATGGGGGTGGGCCTGCCGATCTTCTTGCCCTGAATGGCCTTGAGCATCAGGTCTTCCTCATCCTCATCGGGCCGGGGGTGATGCCACCAGCCCAGCCCGATCACCCTGCCGGGCCAGTACTTGACCAGCAGGGTATTGGCGTACCAGTACGGCCAGGCCCCTAGCCGGGTCTCAGCAGTGTGCACCAGGGGCGTGCCGGGGAGCACCTTGATGAAGGTGACGAATGCCCGGCCTAAATCATGAGTCATCATCAGGGCACCCGCAAGGGCGGTCGAGCACATCAGGATGGCGCACCGCGAGATGTACGAGCTTCTTCCAGCGCTCGGGGAAGTACTTCGCCAGATAATCACCGAAAGACATGATCTTGTTATCGTCAGGTTGTGTCATCGATAGGTCCGTAGTTGTAGCGGTTCAGCACGGCGTTAATGAACTTACCAGGTGAGTTGGCCTGGGTAAAGGCATCCCAGATCTGGGGCGGCACATCATAGTAGTAATAGGGTGTCCGCCCGTCGCCCCATTCAATGTACAGCCGCTGGGTGACCGGGTCATACCCGGCTGCTGATGTGCGCGGGTCCGCCGGGTTGGAGGTGGCGGTGGGAGCATAGGTGACCGGGACCCGGCCTGCGACGGCATCGGTCTGGTCGGCCAGCAGGTCCGCCTCGGCATCGGTCATCTTGCGCTCGGACGGCGCCGGGGGCAGGTAGTGATGCGGCTGGGTGCCGATGCCCTCCATGGCTGCCCGGGTACCCTGGACCTGGTCCCGGCGCCTGCGCAGATCGCGCTGGTATGCCTGCCCGGCCTGGGTCTGCGGAGTGGTCACCTGCCCGAGGACAACCTTCCTGGCCAGGTCCCGGGCATACTTGCGGGCGGCCCGTAACTCCTCAGGGGTCCGCTGGAATTTCTTACGGCGCGGGGGCATCAGAAGCCCCAGGTGTCCAGGCCGTTGGGCTCATCAGGGCCGGGTGGCACATGGCAGCAGCCATCGCAGCCGTGCGTGCCCTGCCAGTCCAGGTGCGGGTGCGGGCACTGATTGTCCTCGAACCAGTCCCGGTCTTCATCAGGGCATTCGTGCTCTGGGGTCAGCGACCGCACGTAGGCCATGTGATCGGGATCAGGGTGCCCGATGCCGTGCGGGCAGGTGCGCTCCATCACCCCGGTGTCCCCGCGCCAGTTCATCGGCCAGGTGACCATGTGGTGGCCGGAAGGCTCGTGAATGCAACAGGGGATGCCCCGGCCCTCGCACTTGGAACGGGGATGCACCTTCAGCAGGCACTCATCCAAGTTCGCGCCAAACCACGGATCGGTCTGGTGTATGGAGATCAGGTCAAAGTCTTTCATGATTTCCTCATCAGCACGTCCTGTGCGGACTTCAGACCACTTCCGGTGGCCGCTCATCGTCATCCTCCAGCATCCCGTGGGGGCAGTGCGCCCCGATCTGCACATGCCGCTGCGGCCAGCCTGCGAGGATGCAGACTTCACTGCGGGCGACCGTGGGCTCATCATAGCGCTGGCCCGCCACGGGCGCATCGGACTGGGTGTCGGAGTGGAACTGCATGTAGCGCAGTTCCTCCGGCGTCAGGTCTTCCTCAGGCTCGGGCGGGCCAACGGGGGCGAACAGGATATCCCCGAACTCACCCCGGACAACTAAGCCGGGCGGGTCGGCGTGCGGGTCATTTGCGACTTCTATCGTAGGCATACCCCTATGTTAGCTGGGGCATCCCCTTGAACCGGCAGTTGCGGTAGATGCCCTGGGTGCGCAGCGGGATATCGAACTCCTGCAGTTCCCGGATGCGGCGCACATTGCGCTCCACGGCACCGGGGGTCAGCCCGGTCTGCTGGGCTATCTCGCTGACCGAGGTGGTGAAATACCCGTCCGGGTTCTGCGCAGCCAGCGCGATGAAGAACTGGCAGATCTGCCACTTG
>JASHRH010000293.1 GCA_030037475.1 Acidobacteriaceae bacterium | reverse complement strand
TAGCCCCGCGCTAACCGCTGTTCAGTTGACCGTTCTATGGCTGACCGCTTGTTAGCTGACCGCTTTCCAGCTATGTTCCTGTCGCTCATCCTCGGCGCTCTCGCAGGCTTCGCCGATATCTTCGGCGGCCTCGTGCTCGTACGCCGCAACTGGCCTCACCATTACCTGCGCTACTTTATCGCTCTCGGCGCCGGATTCATGATGGCTGTTGCGGTCCTCGACATGATCCCCGAGAGCATGAGGTTCTCCGCCGCCTGGACACCCGCTCTCGTCCTCATCGGCTACTGCATCATCCACCTGCTCGAGCACACCATCACGCCGCACTTTCACTTCGGCGAAGAGACGCATGGGCACGAATTCCTCCACGCCCGCACCGGCTGGTCGGTGCTCTTCGGACTCGCTGTGCACGCGTTCTTCGACGGCGTTGCCATCGCCTCGGGATTTGTCCTCTCCAGCAGCCTCGGCTGGCTCATTTTCCTTGCCATCTTCCTGCACAAGATCCCCGAAGGCTTCACCATTGCCTCGGTCATGCTTGCATCCGGCCGCACCCGCGGCGCCGCGCTCGTGTCGGCGGTGCTTCTTGCCGTGGCGACGGTTGCCGGGGTGCTGATCATCGGGCTTCTGCCGCACTGGGTCCGCATCGGTCTTCCCCTCTCAGCCGGCGTCGCCATCTATGTGGCCGCCACGGACCTGCTGCCGGAAACCAACCGCGAACCAGGGATCGGCATGGCTCTGGTTTTCTTCCTCGGCGTGGCTGTCTTCCTGCTCATCCGCGTGCTCGCCCCGGTGTAGCGCCTCGTCAGCGGTGAAAGAAGACACTGTACAGAAGGATCACCAGCACCAGGCTGCTGACAGCCACGTACATTCGGTCGCGCTCAAACGCGAACCCCACGATGCACATGCCCACGCGCGCGATCGGGGTCGCGACCAGCAGCAGCAGTCCGAACATGATGATGCTCCGCGGCTCCAGCGTCGCGATTCCCGTCGCCGCTCCGTGCAGCGTGGAATAGGCCACCGGCTCACCCTGAAACCTGCTGTAGTCCGGCCTCGGCCCCCGATTCTGAATCATGTACAGAATCCCGCCAGCCAGCACGACGGCCGCTGCCAGCAGCACCCCGGTCCGCAGCATCAGCCCAACCCACGTCTCCACCTGCTTATCGTTCCAGCTCATCAGAACCTCATCGCACTGTTCACGATCATCTCGATGCCCATCCCGATGATCAGCAGCGAGAACACCACCTTCAGCGTCCGCACCTGAGCCCGCACCAGCAGCTTCGACCCCGCGAGGGATCCTGCCAGCACTCCCAGCATCACCGGCATCACCAGCCCTGGCGCTAAATATCCGCTCCTGAGATACAGACCCGCACTCGCCGCCGCCGTCACGCCGATCATGAAGTTGCTGGTTGTCGTCGAAACCTTGAACGGCAGCCGCATGGCCTGATCCATCGCGATCACCTTCACGGCCCCCGAGCCGATGCCCAGCAGACCGGACAACAGCCCCGCCAGCCACATCAGCCCGAATCCCACCGGAACGCGCTGCGCCACGTACTGCTGATCCCCGCCGTCCGGCAGCGGCAAATCTCCCTTCATTTTCAGCCGCAGGGCAAGCGCGTCCAGCCGGTCGGTAATCACCTCATGCTTCTGCTTGAGCGAAACATAAGCCGAATAGAGCAGCACCAGGCCGAAAACGAGCCCGATGACGGCCGTCGGCGCGATGGTCGTCAGCCACGCGCCGAACAGCGCTCCCGATGTCGTGGCAATCTCCAGAAACATTCCCACGCGGATATTCGAGAATCCCTCGCGCACATAGGCCGCTGCCGCCCCCGACGAGGTCGCAATCACCGAGACCAGCGAGGCCCCGATGGCGTAGTGGATATCAACATGAAAAACAATCGTCAGCAGGGGCACAATCACTACGCCGCCGCCCAGCCCGCTCAGCGCCCCCAGCAGTCCCGCCCCCATGGAGCTGAGTCCCACAATTACCACAAACAAAAGATTGCTCATTTGCGCGAAAAGTCGTCCTGAGAAGCCGCCTCAAAGCCGAGTGGCCACCACCACGGTATCCGGCGGCAGCGTCAGCTTCCCTTCTCGCAGCCTAACATCCTCTGTGGACGCCAGCCGCAACACCGAGCCCGCGTGCACCTCGCACACAACCGGCTTCTTCGCCACCGAGAATGCCACCGTCACCGCGCCGCGTTCCATCAGCAGCCACCGATCCGCCTCGCTGAAGCACACCCGCACCTCGCTCAGGTCGCCGTCCATGAGCGCCGGTGTCGCCCTGCGCAGCGCGATCAGCTTCCGGTACCACTCCAGCATCTGCGCGTGCTCGCCCTGCTCGCGTTCCCTCCAGTTCAGCTTCGACCGCTCCCACGTCTCACGCGCCTGCGGATCCGGCACCTCCGCGGGATTCCACCCGAACGCCGCAAACTCCTGCCTGCGCCCCTCCGAGACATGCCGCCCCAGTTCCGCATCGTGATCCGTGAAATACCGGAATGGCGCTGTCGCCGCCCACTCCTCGCCCTGGAAGATCAGCGGCACAAAGGGCGCAGTCATCACCAGTGCCGCTGCAATCTTCGCCCGCTGGAGCCCCGCCAGATGCCAGAGCCGTTCGCCCCTGGCGCGATTGCCCACCTGGTCATGGTTCTGCGAGTAACCCAGGAATCGCCACCCCGGCAGCCCCCGCACCGGGCGGCCGTGCACCCGGTCCCGATACGCCGAGTACCGCCCGTCGTACAGGAAGACGTCGCGCAGCGCTTTCGCCAGGTCGCCGATCCGGCCGAAATCCTGGTAATACCCCGCGCGCTCGCCTGTCAGCACCGTGAACAGCGCATGATGGAAATCGTCGCTCCACTGCGCGTCCATCCCGTACCCGCCGGCCTCCGGCGCGGTCACCAGCCGCGGATCGTTCAGGTCGCTTTCCGCGATCACGACATAGTGCCGTCCTGTCTCTCCCTCCAGCGCGTGCACTTCGGCGGCAATCTGCTCCATGAAGTGAATCGCCGAGCGATCCATGTACGCGTGCACCGCGTCCAGGCGCAGCCCATCGATGTGGTAGTCCCGCAGCCACATTTTCGCGTTGTCGCAGAAAAACCGCCGTACCTCGTGGCTGCCCGCGTCTTCCAGATTCACCGCATCGCCCCATGGCGTGTGGTGCGCGTTCGTGAAGTACGGTCCGAATTTCCCCAGATAATTGCCCGACGGCCCCAGGTGGTTGTAAACCGCGTCCACCAGCACGGCCAGGTCCTTCGCATGGCAGGCATCCACAAAGCGCGCGAGCGCCTCTGGTCCTCCGTAGGGTTCATGAACGGCGAAGAGATCCACGCCGTCATAGCCCCATCCCTGGCGCCCCGGAAACGACGCTACCGGCATCAGTTCCACATGCGTGATGCCCAGGTCCTTCAGCGCGTCCAGCTTTTCGCGGGCCGCGTTGAAGGTCCCTTCCGGCGTGAACGTTCCGATATGCAGTTCGTAAATAATCCCACTTTGCAGTGGAGGCGCCTGCCAGCCGGCATCCGTCCATGCAAACGCGCCGGGATCGAGCACGCGCGAGTGTCCGTGCACCCCGTGCGGTTGATCCATCGAGCGAGGATCGGGCAGCGCCAGATCTTCGTCATCCAGAAAGTACGCGTAATCCGTTCCCGGTCCGGCCTCGTCCACATCGGCCTGCCACCAGCCGCCGCCGGCAGTTGTCATCGAGTGCAGCTTTTCCGCCGCCTCCACGCGCACACGCTTCGCTTTCGGCGCCCACACGCGAAACCGATGCATATCACGTCCTTCCTGCCTCATTTGCCGCAATGAATGACTACCTGGCCCTGCGCTTCCGGCCTTTCACCGCGGAACTGTGCGAAGCCCTCCCGCCAGAACGGCCGGTGTCCAATGGATGCGTCTTACGCCGCAACCCGTTCGTGCCTTCCAGATAAAAGGCCGAGTTCACCAGCGCAATGTGCGAGAACGCCTGCGGGAAGTTGCCCACCTGGCGTTTCTGCTTCACGTCGTATTCCTCGCTCAGCAGGCCCACGTCGTTGCGCAGCTCCAGCAGCCGCTCGAACAGTCTGCGCGCATCGTCTTCCCGTCCGATCTGCTTCAGGCAACTCACCAGCCAGAAGCTGCACGCCAGAAACGCGCCTTCGCCCGGCTGTAATCCGTCCTCCATGCGCTCCGTCTCGTAGCGCATCACAAAGCCGTCGCATAACAGCTCCCGCTCGATGGCCTCGATGGTGCCTCGGATGCGTGGGTCCGTCGGCGGCAGAAAACCCACCAGCGAAAGCAACAGCTCCGAGGCATCCAGGGCGTCCGCACCGTAATGCTGCACGAAGCTGTTCTTCTGCTTGTCGTAGCCCATCCTGCAAATCTGCTCGTGAATCGCATCCCGCACGTTCTTCCACTTCTTCACCGGCGCGTCGATTCCCAGCCGCTCCGCGATCAAAATGGCGCGGTCGAACGCCACCCACGCCATCACCTTGGAATAGGTGAACTGCTGTTTCCCGCCGCGCGTCTCCCAAATGCCCTGGTCCGGATCCTTCCAGATCTTCTCCAGGTGATCCAGCAGCAGCGCCAGCGCACGAAAGTCTTCCTCCGTGTGCTTGCCCAGTCCTTTGAGCGCGTGAAAGAACGTGTCCAGCATCCCACCGTAAATATCCAGCTGCACCTGTGTTGACGCGGCATTCCCGAGGCGCACCGGTTTTGAGTTTTCGTAGCCCGGCAGCCAGTCCGCTTCCCACTCCGTGAGCGAACGCTCGCCTTTCAGTCCGTACATGATCTGCACCTGATCGGGACTGCCCGCGATCGCGCGCAGCAGCCAATCCTGCCATTCGCACGCCTCATCGTAGTAGCCGGCCGTCGTCATCGCCAGCAGCGTAAAGGTCGTGTCCCGCAGCCAGCAGTAACGGTAATCCCAGTTTCTCGACCCTCCGATCTGCTCCGGCAGCGAGGTGGTCGGCGCCGCGACCACGCCACCCGTCGGGCGGAATGTCATCGCCTTCAGCGTAATCAGCGACCGCTCGACGGCGTCCCGGTAGTTGCCGTCGTAATTCATTTTGCCAACCCAGCCCGTCCAGAACTTCTCTGTATCCTCCAGCGCCTGCTTCGCGTCAATGGGTTCCGGATCGGGCGCGAACGAGTCGCCATAGGTCAGCGCGAACCAGGCCTGCTTTCCCTTCGCGACGGTGAATTCCGCGACCGTCTTCAGCTCTTCGCCGTGCACCGGCACCGACGCATGCAGCACCGCGACGCCTGGTCCGGCCACGGCGCGAATCCCGTCCTCGATGGCCGTCACCCACGGCACCGTCCGCCCATAATCGAAGCGCAGCGCCAGCGTCATGCAGAGCTGCACGTTGCCACGCAGGCCCTCCACAATGCGCACCACATCGGAATTCTTTTCGCGCACGGGCATGAAGTCCACGAGCCGCACCGCGCCCTCATCGCATTCGAAGGTCGTCTCCAGGATCAGCGTGTGCTTCCGGTACCGGCGATGAGCGCGCCACGCCTGACCCTGCGGGCAAATCTGCCAGAAGCCATTCTCCTCGGCGCCGAGCATCGCCGCGAAACACGCCGGCGACGAGAAATCCGGCCAGCAGAGCCAGTCGATCGATCCGTGCCGATCCACCAGCGCGGCCGTCTCGCAGTCCCCGATCAGCGCGTAGTCCTCAATCCGCGATGCCATTCATCCCCGCGTACTGCACCCCTGTACCTGCTCCCTATTGCTCGTGGTAATTCCGCATCAGTCCGCCATCCACCAGGAAGGTCGCGCCGGTTACATAAGATGCGTCGTCGGACGCCAGAAAGGCTACGATTGCAGCCACATCCTCGACCGTTCCCAGCCGTCCGAGCGGGATATTCCTGAGCAGCGCGTCCAGCTTCGGCTTGTCGGCGAGCAGTTTTTTGTTGATCGGCGTTGAGATCGCACCCGGCGCAACATTATTGATCGTGATCCCCAGCGGTCCCAGCTCCACCGCCAGGTTGCGCATCATCATCCGCATCCCGCCCTTGCTGCAGCAGTAGGTCGTGAACCCCGGAAACGCCATGTCCTCGTGCACCGAACTGATGTTGATGATCCGCCCCGGCTTCTTCGTCTCGCGCAGACGCCGCACAAACGCCTGCGCCAGAAAGAACGGCCCGCGCAGGTTCACCGCCATCACCTTGTCGTATTCCTCTTCTGTCGTGTCCCAGAAATCCGACCGGATCTCCATGCCCGCGTTGTTCACCAGAATGTCCGCGCTCCCGAAGCGCTTCCATGCTTCGTCCACCAGGCAGCGGACGTCGTTCATATTGGTCACGTCGCCGCGCACCACTTCACCGCCGCCCTCGCCAGCACAGTTCTGGATCGTCTTCAGCGTCTCCTCCGCGCCGGCTTCGCTGCCGATGTAATCGATGATGACTTTTGCGCCCTCGCAGCCCAGTTGTTTCGCGATGCCCTGCCCGATTCCCGATCCGGCCCCGGTCACAATCGCCACTTTCCCGCCCAGTCGCATGGTTTCTCCTCATCGTTTGCGGTTTTCCGGGCCCCTGTTCAACCATTGGATGCTGAAAAATCCTTCCATCCCGTCATTCCCGCCCACCCCAGGAATTTCCTGTCCGCTGCTTCCTGGCAACTGACTACTGGCTGCTGTCCCGGGAACCGCACCTGCCTCCCGTGCGTACCTTATTCTGTTCGCGGAGCCGGCGATCGGCTGCCTTGCCGATCCGGGGCCCCGAACGGGTTATGCTGTTGAAGATTTGCACGGTGCCGGGAGGAACACGGTTATGGCTATCTATTGCAGAAATTGCGGCAAGGCGCTCGCCGACGATGCCCGGTTCTGCCCGGGCTGCGGATCGCAGATGTATCCTCCGGCTCCCTATCCGCCTTCTGTAACCCGCCTGGTCCGCCCGCGTGTCGGACGCATGATCGCCGGTGTCTGCCAGGGCCTTGCCAACGCCTACGCCTGGGATGTGGTCTGGGTGCGCGTCATCACCGTGCTGCTCACCGTCTTTGGCGGCGGCGCCGGACTGCTGGCGTACGTCATCTTCTGGATCGTCATGCCCGAGGAGCCAGTGATTCTGCCGCCTCCGCCCGCACCGTACCAGCCGCCGGGCCAGCCCTGAGCGCCGATAGCTGCCAGCAGTTTCTTCGCTGACTGAGTTCTGTCCGCTTTTTAGCTGACCGATTCTCAGCTAACTGCTTTTTAGCTGTCTGCTATACGCTGTCAGTGTGTTCTTCCACTCCGACGGCGATAAACTTTTTTACGAGACGATGGGCAGCGGCCCCACCGTGATGCTGCTGCATCCCACGCCGGTCGACCATCGCTTCTGGCTCTCGGTTGCCGACGTTCTCGCTCCGCGCTATCGGCTCATCCTGCCCGATCTCCGCGGCCACGGCCAGTCGGAGGCCGGAGACGGTCCGATCACCGTTGAGAAGCTCGGCGCGGACGCTGTCCGGCTGCTCGATCATCTCGGCATCTACCGCGCCATGTTCGCTGGCTGCTCGATTGGCGGCTACACGCTCTACGAAATCTGGCGCACTATTCCGTCCCGCGTGGAAGCCCTTGCCTTCTGCTGCTCCAAACCGCAGGCCGACGATGAGGCCGCGCGCGCCAAACGCGCGGAGAACATCGCGCTTATCCAGAAGAGCGGTGCCGAACTCTTCATCGACGCTACCCTCCAGACGGTCATCGGACCCACCGCGCAGCACCGCTGGCCCAACAAGGTCGCCGAAGCCCGGGAAATGATGCTGGCGGTCCCGCCTGCGAATCTCATCGCCGTGCAGCAGGGGCTGGCCGCGCGACCCGACTCCGTCGCCACGGCTCGTACGCTGCGCGTTCCCTGCTGCGTTCTTGCGGCCAGCGAAGATCCTGGCAGCACGCCTGCCGACATGCGCTTCCTCGCCGAGCAGATTCGCAACAGTGGTTATGGCGCCGAGTACCATGAGATCTCCGATGCCGGACACTTCGCTCCCTTCGAGCAGCCAGAGTTCGTTGCCCGCATCCTCCGCCAGTTCTTCGATTCCGTGGTATGACGGCTACCGGCCCGGCCCCGGCGCGCAACTTCCCAATGCTTTTCGGTGTCCCATAGGTACATAGACCGCCGAACTCAGGCGTTCCGCATGCAAACGGCCCCTGAAAGGCTGAAAGGAACCCCATGAACGACCACTTTGAGCTTCCGCACTTTCCCACGCGCTGGACGCGACGCCTTGCCGCAGTTTCGCTCGATCTCGGCCGCCGCAGCGTGGCGCTCGCCCTGATCTGGCTGCTCGTTCCCCTTACCATGCCTGTGGCAGCGTACGGCCAGCAACAAACGCCGCCTCCGCCCCCGCCCGACCAGCAGCAGGGTCCGCCTCCGTCCGACGATCAGGGTCCTCCGCCGCAGGCCTACAACGCCCTTAGCCCGGAGCAGCTCGATCAGCTTGTCGCGCCGATCGCGCTCTACCCCGATTCCCTGGTTGCGCAGGTGCTTGCCGGCGCTACGTATCCCACGCAGGTGGTCGATGCCGACCGCTTCGTCAAGGCGAATCAGGGTGTTCCTCCCGACCAGCTTGCCCAAATGGTCGACGGCCAGCCCTGGGATCCCAGCATCAAGGCGCTCACCGCGTTTCCGTCAGTGCTCGCCAACTTGGACCAGAACCTGGACTGGACCACGCAGCTTGGCAACGCCTACTACAACCAGCCTCAGGACGTGATGGGCGCCGTGCAGGATATGCGCCAGCAGGCTTACCAGCGTGGCGATCTGCGCAGCACGCCTCAGGAATCTGTTGAATACGCGCCGGACGATATCGTCATTGCCCCGGCGAACCCCGCTGTGGTTTACGTACCGTACTACAATCCCTGGACCGTGTGGGGATTCCGCCCCTGGTATGCCTACTACGTGGCTCCGCCGCCGCCGGGCATCGCGTTTGTCGGTGGGCTGGCTCTCGGTTTCGGCTTCGGGATTGTCATCTCCCCGTGGGCGCACTGGGGATGGGGATGGGGTGTATGGCACCCCTTCTGGGGACCGCATCCCTACGTCGGCTTCCATGGCGGACCCTGGGTCTCGCGTAGCTTCACGGTGGTGAACCATGGCCACTTCGGCTACTTCGATCGCGCTCCCGGCGCCCGCGCATTCAACCATCAGATGGCCATGCGCGCTCATGCGAACGGTTACGCGCGCGGCTACGCGGCCGGCCAGCGCAACGGCTACAATCGCGGAGCCCGGAACAACTACCGCGCTCCGGCTAACAACCGGCCTGCACAGAACTACAATCGCCCGCAGAGCTTCAATCGCGGTGCGCAGAATTACACTCGCCCGCAGGCTAACCGCAGCCGTCCGCAGACTCAGCGGCAAAGCCGGCCGCAGCACAATAACAGCCGCCCGAAAGGCAACAGCAAACCGCACGGCAACGGTGGCAACCATAGCCACAGCGGAGGCGATCACGGCCACGGCCGCTAGGTCCTGACTTGTGCTTTCTTTCCGAGGGATGGCCACCTGGCCATCCCTCTTTTCATTGCGCTCCTGCTCCCGCTGCCTTTCCGCTAACCGTCTTATCGCTCACCGCTTTTTCCCTAACCGCCTTATCCCTGTCTGCTGCTCATCGCTTCATCCCTTCCCTGTGGTAAAACGGTTTGTTGCATACTGGAAAAAGGTTCGCCATGGAAAATCCCTCCCGTCCAGACCGCCGCGCTTTCCTGAAAGGAAGCACCGCGGCGGCCGCCGCCGTTCTTGCCGGGTCCGCGCTGCCTGCGGGCGCCGAAACCGCTACTCACGCCGCCGGCTCCCGCACCCTGCCCAACAATCCCCGCACGCAGGATGCGATGCCCACCCGCAATC
Organism: Acidobacteriaceae bacterium; assembly: GCA_030037475.1. Classification (GTDB taxonomy): domain Bacteria; phylum Acidobacteriota; class Terriglobia; order Terriglobales; family Acidobacteriaceae; genus Palsa-343. The sequence goes on along the minus strand of JASHRH010000293.1, from coordinate 1,504 downwards.
TGGGCAAGACCGGCTACAAAGTTGGCATCTTCTCGCTGGGCGGCCAGGCCGCGCTCGAGCAGCCCAACAACGCCGCTGTCGCCGTGCCCATCATCCATCGCGCCCTCGATCTCGGAGTCAACTACTGCGATACCTCCTCCATCTACGGCGGCCCGATGCGCTGGAGCGAGCGCTACTACGGCGAGGTGATGAAGACTCGCCGCAACGAAGCATTCCTCGCCACCAAAACCAAAGAGCGCACCCGCGAAGGTTCCCTGCGCATGATCGACGAATCGCTGAAGCTCCTTGAGACCGATCACGTCGATCTCTGGCAGCTCCACGATATTGGCACCATGACCGACGTCGACCAGATTTTCTCGAAAGGCGGCGCCATCGAAGCTCTTACCGAAATGCAGCAGCAGGGCGTTGTTCGCTATCTGGGCATCACCGGCCACTATCGCCCCGACTCGCTCATGGAGGCGATTCACCGCCATCCGTTTGACACGATCCTGATGGCCCTGAACGCCGCCGACCCCTGGCACTTCAGCTTCGAGGACAAGCTCCTGCCTCTCGCCGTCGAAAAGCAGATGGGCATCATCGGCATGAAGATCCCTGGCCGCGGCCGCATCCTTTCCAGCTACAATCCACCGCCCCTCGATGTGCAGAAACACATGTGGGAAGGCATGGTCATCGCCACGCAGCCCGGCACGCTCACCATGAAGGAGGCCATTGGCTATACGCTGACGCGTCCTGTCTCCACCATCATCATCGGTTGCGACAATATCCCGCAGCTCGAGGAAAACGTCCGCATCGCCTCCGAATTCACGCCCTTCACCGCGCAGCAAATGACGGACATTGCGGCGCGCACCCAGGTTGTCTCGAAGCCGTCGCTCTTTTTCCGTTTCTACGAGCGCGCATAACGCTGAACCTCACCGGAGTCGATTCTCGCTCCGCGAGCCCACAGGATCCCGACCTTGACCACCACTGCTCTCGTGCCCGAAGCTGCTGCCCAGGAGATTGAAGCCAAACAAGAGCGCCTCAACGCGCTGATGGATCAACACGGCTGGTCCGCTGTCCTGTTCAGCCGCAATGAGAACATCGCATGGGCGACAGCGGGCCGCGTGGAAGCCCGCGTCGCCCTCGGCGTGGAGACCGCCGTCTGCTCGTTGCTTCTTACGCGTCAGGGCAAGCGCTATTCCATCGCTCCGGAAAACGAAGGCCCGCGCCTCGCGGCCGAGGAGTTCGCCGGCCTTGATTTTGAGCCTTTGCTCTATCCCTGGACCCAGGACGCCGCTGCCGACCTCGCCCACCGCGCCGGCGGCGCGGAAATCGGCGCCGATACTGCGATTCCCGGCTTCTATCACCACGATTTCACACCGCTGCGCACGCCTCTGCTCCCCGCCGAAGTCGAGCGCCTCCGACAGGTTGCCCGCGCTGTCGCCGACTCCACCGTTCGCGTCCTGAAGACTTTCACTCCCGGCATCACCGAGGACGAAATGGCCGCGCGCATCTCCGCCGACCTGCT
>JASHRH010000292.1 GCA_030037475.1 Acidobacteriaceae bacterium | reverse complement strand
TGGTCTTCGTGGGCGAAGGCCCGGGCGCGGACGAAGACGCGCAGGGGCTGCCGTTCGTCGGGCGGGCCGGGCAACTGCTGAACAACATGATTGCCGCGATGGGGCTCCGGCGCGAGCAGGTGTACATCGCGAACATTGTGAAGTGCCGGCCGCCGCAGAATCGCGTGCCCGAGCCGCAGGAGGCGAATACCTGCTCGCCGTTCCTGTTTCGGCAGATCGACGTCATCCGGCCGGAGGTGATCGTCGCGCTGGGCTCGACGGCAGCGACCTATCTGCTGGGGGCGAAAAGCCCGCTGGCGGCACTGCGCGGGCGGGTGCACAACGCGCGCGGGGCAAAGCTGATCGTGACGTACCACCCCGCGTATCTGCTGCGGGATCCGCGGCAGAAAAAGGAAGCCTGGGCGGATTTGCAGATCGCGATGCGAGAGCTGGGGCTGAAGAAGAGCGAAAAGGGGTAAGGCAGGGATAAAACGGTTAGGAATACGGCGGTTAGGGATAAAACGGTTAGGAATGAAGCGGCTCGTGAGAGGCCAGCGGGGAGGGGCTTCGCTGGCCTTTGGTGTCTGTGGCGGCCAGGGAGCACATTTCACCACAGAGGGCACGGAGAGCACGGAGAAATTATTTCTGTTTTTCGGACCCGAGGTTCTCTGTAGTCTCTGTGATCTCCGTGGTGAAGAGATTCGGTGGGGAGTCTGGTAGGCTCCGGAAAGAGTATGCCTGCTTTTTGCGATGTCGCCGTGCCGGTGCCGCTGGATCGCGTGTTTACATACGCGGTGAGAGACGCCGCTCCGGCGGTGGGCGCAAGGGTGCTGGTGCCGTTTCGCAATGAGAAGCTGGCCGGCGTTGTCACTCGGGTTCACGATGAACCACCGCCGGTCGAAGCCAAGCCGCTGCTGGGCGTGCTGGACGCCGAGCCGGTGCTGTCGCCGGAGCTGATGGAACTGGGGCGGTGGATCGCGCAGTACTATCTGGCACCGGTGGGCGAAGTGCTGCGGTCGATGCTGCCGCTGACCGCCGAGGTGCGGCGGCGGGTGCTGTATCGGATCACGGAGACGGGGCGGCAGGTGCTGGCGGCGGGCGCCGAGCAGGGCGCATCGCGACGGTCGCGGCTGCCTGCGGAAGACCAGGATCGCGAATACGCGGTGCTGAATGCGCTGGAATCGGGCGAGGCGGTTCCGGCGGGGCGGCTGCGGCCGGCGACTGGAGCATCGCCGGCGCTGCTGGCGGGGATGGTGCGCAAGAAATGGATTGCGCGAGAGACGGCGGCGGAGTCGCGGGATGCACGACGGACGGTACGGTATGCGGTTTTCCACCCCAGTGCGCCAGAAGCAGGCGCGCCGGGGGCCCCGGATTCGCCGGACGCATTGGGAGCCGCCCGCCTGCCAAAGCTCAATGAGAATCAGCTGAAAATCCTGGCGGAACTGGCGGGAGCGGATGGCGAGCTGCCGGTGGCGGAGCTGCGGCGGCTGGCGGTTCCGGCGAGCACGCTGTCCACGCTGGTGAAGCGGGAGCTGGTGCGGATGGAGGAACGGCCGGCGGAGTTTCATTTGACGGGGCTGCGCGGGCTGGGGGGCGGGGATTATGGGCTGAACGAGGCGCAGAGCATGGCCCTGGCCACAATTGCGGAGGCGGTCGAGACGCGAGCATTTCGTCCGCTGCTGCTGCATGGCGTGACGGGGTCGGGGAAGACGGCCGTGTATCTGAAGGCGATGCGGGGCGCGCTGGATCTGGGCAGGACGGCGATCCTGCTGGTGCCGGAGATTGGGCTGACGCCGCAGATGGCGGCGCAACTCCATGCTGGGTTTGGGAGCGAGGTGGCGCTGCTGCACTCGGCGCTGACGCCGGAGGAGCGCAGCGAGCAGTGGCGGCGGATTCGCGCGGGCGAGGCGCAAGTGGTGGTGGGGACGAGGTCGGCGATTTTTGCGCCGGTGACGAAGCTGGGTCTGGTGATCGTGGACGAGGAGCACGATGCGAGCTACAAGCAGGAATCGACGCCGCGCTATCATGCACGCGACGTGGCGGTGATGCGGGCGAAGCTGGCCGGTGCGGCGGTGGTGCTGGGGTCGGCGACGCCGTCGCTGGAGAGCTGGCACAACGCGATGCAGGGCAAGTATGGACGCATCACGATGGCGGAGCGGGTGGAGCAGCGTCCGCTGCCGGAGGTGCGGCTGGTGGACATGCGGCAGGAGTTCCAGGAGACGGGACAGGAGCATTTGTTTGCGCGCGCGCTGATCGAGGCGACGCAGGCCACGCTGGAGCGCGGAGAACAGGCGATGATCCTGCTGAACCGGCGGGGCTACTCGTTTGTGGTGGTGTGCCGGGCGTGCGGGGAGAAGCTGGAGTGCGAGAACTGCTCGATTGCGCTGACGTATCACAAGGCGGTGACGGAGACGGATGGGCGCGCCGCGGGACAGCGGCTGGAATGTCACTACTGCGGTTACAAAAAGACGGTGCCGCAGCGGTGCCCGCAGTGCGAGAGCGAATATTTGTATTTTCTGGGCGCGGGATCGCAGCAGGGCGAGGAGCGGTTGCAGGAGGTTTTCCCAGGAGCGCGGATCGGGCGCATGGACCGCGACACCGTGCGCGGCCGCGGCGACCTGGAGCGACTGCTGCTGCGGCTGCATTCGGGCGAGATCAACCTGCTGGTGGGTACGCAGATGATCGCCAAGGGACACGACATTCACGGCGTCACGCTGGTGGGCGTGGTGGGCTGCGACTACGCGCTGGGGCTGCCGGACTTTCGCGCGGCGGAGCGGGTGTTTCAACTGATGACGCAGGTTTCGGGACGAGCCGGGCGCGGCGAACGGCCAGGGCAGGTGATCGTGCAGACGTACCATCCGGAACATTATGCGATCCAGTGCGCGGCGGAGCACGATTTTGGGGGGTTCACGGAACGCGAATTGAGATTCCGGCGGGCGATGCATTATCCGCCGTACGCCGCTTTGGCCAACGTGCTGGTGCAGAGCCTGCGGATGGAGGAAGCGGCGGGATGGGCGGCCTCGCTGGGCCGCTGGTGCCGCGACACCACGCTGCCCGGCATACGGGTGCTGGGACCGGCGAGCGCACCGCTGGCCAGAATCAAGCGGACCTACCGGTTTCATCTGGTGATGAAGGCGGAGAACCGGCGCAGTTTGCAGCAGGCGCTGCGGGGATTGCTGGGGTTTGCGGAGCAGGCGGAGATTCCGCGGGGGAATCTGGTGGTGGATGTGGATGCGGTGAGTTTGATGTAGGGGCGGGCGAGCCTCAGGGGTTCAAGCCGGACTCGTTCTGTGCCGGTTACGGCACGACTGAAGTCGTGCCCTGATACAAAGCGCAGGGGCTGAAGCCGGGGTTTATTCGCGGCGAGTGGTTGAGAGATTTCGGGGAAGTTTTGGCAGAGGAAGAGAAAAACGCAGGGGCTCAAGCCCGTAATCTTTGCAGGCCTGAACGGCACGACTGAAGTCGTGCCCTGATACAAAGCGCAGGGGCTGAAGCCGGGGTTTATTCGCGGCGAGTGGTTGAGAGGTTTCGGGGAAGTTTTGGCATAGGAAGAGAAAAACGCAGGGGCTTAAGCCCGTAATCTTTGCAGGCCTGAACGGCACGACTGAAGTCGTGCCCTGATACAAAGCGCAGGAGTCATGCCCTGATACAAAGCGCAGGGGCTGAAGCCGGGGTTTATTCGCGGCGAGTGGTTGAGAGATTTCGGGGAAGTTTTGGCAGAGGAAGAGAAAAACGCAGGGGCTGAAGCCCCGGTATTTTTGCTGCCTGTACGGCACGACTGAAGTCGTGCCCTGATACAAAGGGGTATCTTTCCGCAAGCTGGGAAGCCGTGCCCCTGATACAAAAACCGGTTGAGATCCGGGCTCTCCCACATCTGCCAAAACCGGGCAGAGCCGTTCGGCTTCGCCTCAGGCCAGGTTGTGGGGCACCCGCCAACAGCGTGCGGAAGGAGTTCTGATGAGAATGGAAGACGTTCCTCAGCGGCTGAAGCCGGACTCATTCTGTGCCGGTTACGGCACGACTGGAGTCGTGCCCTGATACAAAGCCACGATCTTGGGGGTGTTTTTCCGCAAGCTGTAAACTCGTGCCCTGATACAAAAACCGGTTGAGATCCGGGCTCTCCCACATCTGGCAAAACCGGGCAGAGCCGTTCGGCTTTGCCTCAGGCCAGGTTGTGGGGCACCCGTTGTGTCGTGCCCTGATGCAAGGCGCAGGGGCTGAAGCCGGGTTTGCGGCCCCTTCAAACGATCGGGTATTCGCGCAAGCTGTACGCCGGGAGGAGAGTGTGGAGTTCTGGGACGAGGAAAAAATTCGAGAGGGGCTAACCTGGGAGGCGCTGATTCCGGCGATGGAGCGGGCGCTGCGCGATCTGTCGCTGAGAAGAATTCAGCAGCCGGTGCGCAGCGTGCTGCGCGTGCCGGAACATGAGGGGATCTTTGCGCTGATGCCGGCGGTGGATGGCGACCTGATGGGCGCGAAGCTGGTGACGATCTACGAGAAGAATGCGCGGGAGGCGAAACTGCCGACGCATCAGGCGACGATTGTGCTGTTCTCGGCGAAGACAGGCGAGCCGCTGGCGGCGATGGATGGCCGGTTGATCACGGAGATGCGGACGGCGGCGGTATCGGCGGTCGCGACGAAGCTGTTGGCGCTGCCGGAGGCGCGGGTGCTGGCGATTCTGGGCAGCGGCGTGCAGGCGCGATCGCATGTACAGGCGCTGCGAAGGGTCCGGGATTTCAGAGAAGTGCGGGTGTGGAGCAGGACGGCAGACCATGCGCGGCGATTTGCCGCGGAGCATGGCACAAGAACAGCGGAGAGCGCCGAGGCGGCGGTGCGCGGAGCGGATGTGATCGTGAGCGCGTGCAGCGTGCGCGAGCCGTTCGTGCAGGGAGAATGGCTGGGCGAGCAGACGCTGGTGTGCGCCGTGGGCGCTGTGGGTCCGGAGCGGCGGGAACTGGACGATGCTGCCATGCGTGGAGCGGTGGTGGTGGAATCGCGGGAGGCAGCGGCGAGAGAATCGGGGGACGTGATCGGATCGGGCGAACCGATCTACGCAGAAATTGGCGAGGTGCTGGCGGGATTGCGGCCCGCTCCGGCGCGGCGGGCGGTCTTCAAGTCCCTGGGCGTTGCGGCGGAGGACCTGGCCGCGGCGGCGCTGGCGTGGCGGGCAGCTAAAACGATTATCTGAACGGCCTGGCAGGCCCAATGGAACCAAGGTAATCGCGATTTGACTGCCAACGCAGAAATCTGGTGACATCGCGTGGCCGGAGTGCGATGCTGGAATCGCATTGAGGGGCGGGTCCTTTGGAAATGCGCTGGCCAGGGCTGCTGTTGGCGATTGGGGCAACGGGGCTGGGGGGCATGTTTGCGCAATCGGCAGGCCCCACGACGACCGGCCCGGGCATGGCGCGCATGCTGACCTCG
>JASHRH010000291.1 GCA_030037475.1 Acidobacteriaceae bacterium | reverse complement strand
TCGATAGGCCTGGCTGGTGCCCCGCAGTATATCGAGATATATCCGGGGTCCATTATCCAGAAGGTGGAGAGTTTCTGGCGGAACTCGGGGAACCGCATGACAATCCGTCAACGAGTCTCAAAGAGCACAACTTTTGGTGGAGATGCAAATCGGCTGATGGATGCAGGACGCCAGGCGGAGCGTTCCTTGATACTTGTGATCGTCGATAAGCCAAAGCGTTTTTTGCGTGTCCCTGTCCGTGATGTATCGTCACCTCTTTTCGCGCGAGGACTCAAGTGAGCACCGTACAAAATTTCCGGCTATGCAGGATCGCTGCCATCGCCTTGCTGCTGATAGCCATTCCGTGCTTCGGGCAAGATACCTGCCCATGGCTGAACACAGCCACAGCGTCAGGACTGCTTGGCGGTCCCGCTGCTTTGTCCATGACAGAAGCAAAAACGAAGGATCACGCACAGGTCTGCCTGTTTCGTGATCAGGGGTTGTCCGGAGAAGCGGATCTGGAGATTACGGTTGCTGCGATACAGGACGCCCAGAGCGCGAACCAGAATGTCGCATCACCCGGGGAAGGATGTCAACAGGCGGTGCCGCTGACAGGGATCGGAAACAGCGCGGTACTGTGTACTGACAATAGCGAGAAGCCGTCCAGAGCCGAGGTGATTGGTCGGGTTCGCGATGAAAGATTCACCGTGATGGTCACAATGAGCAAAAAGGGGCCAACCGACGACCTCGCGCAAAAAGCGGAAATGGCTGCCGAACAGGTTGCCGGAGCTCTGTTTTAGGGTGGATTGACGGGAACAGGGAATGAGAACCAGCTTCCATACAAAAGAGAACCGGCCCCGCCCCAGGTGGCAAAAGCGTGCGATGATCCGAATGCTAATCGCTGTGACGGCCATCATTTTCAGTACTGCAAATGCGGTCTGTGCTGGTACATCTGTGGCTGTCATTGAGATTCACGCTGCGCGTTACGCTTTTACGCCCTCGGAAATCACGTTGAAGAAGGGCGAGACCGTAGAGCTGGTTTTTGTTGCGGACGATGTTCCACATGGAATAGCTGTCAAAGGACTGGGCATTGACCTGGAACTTCCGAAGCACAAGGCCCGGCGGATATTTGTGACTCCGGAGACGATTGGCGATTTTCCGGGAGAGTGTTCGCACTACTGCGGTAGAGGACATGATGGCATGACGTTTATTGTTCACGTACGCTGATGACGGTTGTCGCGTTGTCTTTAGCCCGGCTCTCCCGCGTAAATACATCGATGATGCTCAGTGCCCGGAAGCGTCGTCCGTCCTGTAGCTGATCGGCAACGAAGTCCGAAAATCTGGTGCCCCGGACCATGCCGCCAATCCTGCTTGACACGATGCCGCCTGTATACATATCATAGTATTTCGATAGGAATACTGGAACGATCATGCAAATCTCCAGGAAGGGTCTTTACGCTCTGCAGGCGATGATTTCCCTGGCTTCCAGCTATCCGAAGCAGACCATGACGACCCGCGACATCGCTGGCCGGGAAGGAATCCCGGAGAAGTTTCTGGAGCTCATCCTTGCAGAACTGAAGAATGCTCGGCTGGTCGACAGCCAGCGCGGCTCCAGAGGCGGCTACCGCCTTGCCAGAAATCCCTCGAAGATCTTCCTGGGACAGATTGTTCGACTGATCGATGGTCCGCTTGCGCCATTCGGCGACGCCGCAAGCCTGCGGCGCCTTGTCGCCCGCGATAAGAAGCACGGCCCTCTCTATCGAGTTTTCCTCGATGTCCGCAACGCCACGTCGGACATCATCGACTATACGTCTCTTGCCGATCTCTGCCGGGAAGGAGGAACACCATGAGCAATACACCTCAGCGACGCAACCCGGCTGATCTTTCCGCATCCGAATCCCGGCTGCTGCGCGAACTCGTGGAAGCCATGCGCAGCATCCGCTATGGGTCCATCTCGCTCACTATTCATGACGGCCGGCTGGTTGAAATGCAGGAGACAAAAAAGATCCGCATGCCATGCCCCAGCGAAGCATCCTGATCGTTACCGGCAGAGGCTACCCCCACCTGGGGAGCTTAATGGAAACAAGCAGCTGCTCACCAGACCACTGGAAGCTTGTTGCCACCTCCTCAGGAGGAAACGTGGAACATCATCAGGCCGTCCTGCGAAATCATCCATCCGCGAATCTTCGCACTCTTCCAGATAAGCGCCGCCCTGGCGTGTGCGGTTGTTGTTGACCTCCCTGCTTACGCGTTCCTGACTCGCCACCATTGCCATCCCTTTTTCTATCCCAGGAGGATTGTTTTTATGCGACATGTCGCGCATTTCGGAAGGGTGTCCCTGCTTTTCTCCGCCGTCTTGTTCACCGTTGCCGCACCTCTTTTCGCTCAGGTTGTCGGCGGCACTATCAGCGGCATCGTCGAAGACGCCACCGGCGCAGCCATTCCCGGCGCGGCCGTCGTGGTTCGCAATGCCGAAACCGGCGCGGTCCGCTCACTCGTCACCGGCGACGACGGCCGTTTCTCCGCGCCCTCGGTTCCTGTGGGCTCCTATTCAATCACCGCTTCTCACAAGGGATTCAAATCCGAACGGCGTGACGGGCTCACGCTCGTCATCGGCCAGAGCCTCGATCTCACGTTCCAGCTCGGCATCGGTGCGGTCACCCAGCAGGTGATTGTCGGCGGCCACAACTTTGTCATCAACACCACCACCGAGCAGACCTCGGGCCTGATCGACGAGCGACAGGTGAAGCAGCTCCCGCTCAACGGTCGCAGTTTCGACGAGCTCCTCACGCTCAACCCGGCCGCGGTAAATTACACCGCGCAGCGCTCCGGCAGCGTCGGCACCTCGAATTCTTCCGTTGGCAACATGTTTGCCGTCGACGGCCACCGTCCGCAGGACAATCTTTTCCTTCTGAACGGCATCGAGTACACCGGCGCGTCGCTCATCAACAACACACCTGGCGGCACCAGCGGCCAACTCCTCGGCGTCGACGCGATCCGCGAGTTCAACATGGTGAACGGCACCTATGGCGCTGCCTACGGCCAGCGCGATGGCGCTCAGATTTCCATCGTCACGCAATCGGGCACCAACGATTTCCACGGTTCCGTCTACGAGTTCCTCCGCAACAGCGATCTCGACGCGCGCAATTATTTCGATCAGGCCAACATCCCCGAGTTTCAGCGCAACAACTTCGGCCTCGCGCTTGGCGGCCCCCTTCGCCATAACAAGGTCTTCCTCTTCGGCAACTACGAAGGCTACCGCCAGAAGCTCGGCCTGAGCGACGTCACGCTCGTCCCCGACAACACCTCGCGCGCGGCCGCTGTCGCCTCCGTCCGGCCCCTCCTCGCGTTGTGGCCGGTGCAGAACGGCCCCGAGCTCGGCAGCGGTATCGCCGAGGCTTTCTCCAGCCCAACGCAGCGCGTGCGCGAGGATTTCGGCACTACGCGCATCGACGCCAACCTCAGGCCCAGCGACACCTTTTTCTCCGTCTACACTATCGACGACAGCGACGCGAACACACCCAGCGCCAATCCCCTCTCGCTCATTTACGAAAGCCTGCGGGAGCAGGTACTCAGCGCGCAGGAGACGCACACCTTTTCCTCGAACCTGCTGAACGACTTCCGCGTGGGATTCTCGCGCGGCGCCTATTACTTCAACGGCTACACACCGGTCACTGTGCCCGGATGGGTCACCGGCGACCCCATCGGCGCCGTCGTCATCGCGGGAAGCACCGCCTCGAACGGAGCCTCGCAGATCACCGCAGCCGGCGCTAATGTCGGCAGTAACAACTCCGCGGTCCGCAACCTCTTCACTACGACAGATCAGATTTACTGGACCCTCGGCAAGCATCAGATCGAAGCCGGCGGCTGGCTCTTCCGCCTCCAGGCCAACGACAATCTTCTGCAGGATCAGTATGGCCAGGCGTCGTTCAGCACGCTCTCGTCGTTCCTCGCGGGGACTGTGGCCACTTTCACTGTCGGTCCATCGCCCACCCCGCTGGGCTGGCGCTCGCTCGAAGGCGCCGGCTTCGTGCAGGACACCTGGCAGGCCGTCACGCGCCTCCAGCTCACCGCCGGCTTCCGCTTCGAGTCCACCAACGGCTGGAACGAGTCGCAGTGCCGCGCTTCCAATTACGGATTCACCAACGGCGTCATCAACACCACCCCCACCATCGGCTGCTCCGCGCTCGCCACCAATCGCGCCACATTCCTTCCTGACCCGCGTGTCGGCCTCGCCTGGGACGTCTTCGGCAACGGCCACACCGCGGTGCGCGCAGGATTCGGCATCTACCGCAGCCTGCTCGACAATCTCGACTACCGCCTCGACGAGACCGCTCCGTACAACACCACCATCGTGCTCAAAAACGTCGCCGTCTCCAGTCTCTCCATCACCCCGGGATCCGCCCCGCCCTCCGGCAGCAAAGTCTCGCCCTCCAACGTGCAGCCGGATCTCTTCACCCCGTCCATCTACGCCTGGTCATTCCATATCGAGCAGAAGGTCGCCTCCGACACCTCGCTTACCCTCGGCTACGAAGGCTCGCGCGGCTACCATCAGATTCTCTCCGAGGACGAGAACGAGCCGGCCTCCGTCATCTGCCCCAACGCCGCCTGCCCCGCCACCCTGGCCGCCGGCACGATCTATTTCCCCACCACCACCGACGCCAACCCCGCTGTCTCCAACACGACCTCCTGGGTCTCAGGCGGCAGCAGCAACTACAACGCCGTCGAAGCCGACCTGCGCCACGCCTTTGCGCATGGCTTCGAGATCCGCGGCAACTATACCTTGTCGCACAACCTCGACGACGGCTCCGCCTGGAATACCAGCGTCAGCGCCAACACTCCGGCCTTTGTCGAATACCCCGCCAATCCCCACGTCGATTACGGCAACGCCGCCACCGACATCCGCAATCTCGCCGCCATCAACGGCACCTGGAATCTTCCCTTCCCGTCCACGCACAGGCTCATTGCCGGCTGGAGCCTCAGCGGCATCGTCAGCGTCCAGAACGGATTCCCCTTCTCGCCGCAGCTCGGCTACAACCCCACCGGCAGTGGCGACTCGCGCAACCCGGTTCGGCCCAATCTCAACCCGGCCTTCTCCGGCCCGCTTTACCCGCACACCGTCGGCGAATGGTTCAACCCCGCGGCGTTCTCCGCGCCGGTGGCGGGCACGGTCGGCAATCTCAGCCGCGACAGCCTTCTCGGCCCCGGCCTCAAAGAGCTGGACCTTTCCGCCGGCAAGACCACCACGATTCACGAGCGGCTCCAGGCGCAGTTCCGCGCGGAGTTCTTCAACATCCTGAATCACGCGAACTTCACCACGCCCAACGAGGTGGTCTACTCCACGGGCCCCACCCCGACCGCCCTCACCACGGCTCCCGCGCTCTCGCCAACGGCAGGAGTCATCACCGCCACGTCAACCACGTCCCGGCAGATTCAGTTTGGATTGAAACTGCTCTTTTGAATTGATAACCAGTGGGGCCTGCATTGGGCCCCTCCCGCTTTGCGTATATACCGGGCAGATACCGGACGCCAGCTCTCTGGAGAGGTGAAATGGAGTATGCGACAGGCTTCGCCATCGCCATCGTGATCACGCTTACTGGAGTGGGAGCCGGTACGATCACCGCTCCGCTCCTGATTCTTGGTCTCCGCATTCCTCCCGGGCTCGCTGTGGGTACGGCGTTGGCGTACTCGGCCCTCGTCAAATTGATCGTCGTGCCGATACAGATGCTTCGCCGCCAGGTCAATTACCGCGTCCTTGCCTTTATGTTGGCGGGAGGTCTGCCCGGCGTCGTGGCCGGATCGCTCCTGCTTCACAAAATCGCCCGCAGATCCCACTGGGCATCCCTCTATTGGGTTCTTGGCGGAATCGTCGTCTTCTCCTCTGCCTGGCACATCGCCCATCACTTCTGGCCAATTGTTCTATCCCGGAGATCCATGCAGAAACTTCTCTGGATTGCTGCCATCATGTTGCCTATCGGCGCGGAGGTTGGCTTCTCTTCCTCTGGTGCCGGAGCGCTGGGCACCGTCGCCCTCATGAGCCTCACCTCACTTCCGGCCAGCCAGATTGTCGGCACGGATCTCACTTTCGGCCTTGCTCTCTCCACTGTCGGCGGCGGGATTCACGTACTGAACGGCCTGTATAACCTCAGACTCCTGGCAAAGATGACTGCCGGTGGTCTCCTGGGCGCTGTTGTTGGCACGAGTATTGCTCCGCGCCTGCCCAACAAGGTCCTTCGTCTGGCACTCTCCGCCTGCCTGCTGGTCATCGGCTGCATCTTCTTCTGTCGTGCCGCAGGTCTCTGAACGGCGGTCAGAGCAGCCCCGAGCACGATGTGCGATCGCAAAGCGGCGATTTGGCGCTGATCCGTTCGATGCGCAGCGACAGGCCTGACGACGCGATCTCAACTGATGCATTCAGGCTGACGTGTTCGATGTCGGCAGTCGCTCAGGAGGCGGCGTGGTAACCGTTCCGCAATTCATCTGCGGCAGATCTCACAACGCCTTATTCCCTTGATAATTGCTTTCACGGTTACTACTATGAGTGCGAATGAAGGAGCCGATGGGACATTCGTGCCATCCTGCACATTGCCTGAATTGTCCCCTCCAAAGAATGAAGGGCTGGAGAAATCCGGCAGTGTCGTTAACGGTCACGGAATACGGGCGTCTGACGGCATTCCTTTCCTCCCCAACTTTTGATGGAGGCGCAGGAATTCGTCATGCCGTTACTATGGCTTGCATCCTGATCGGAGGTTCCCAGACTGATGCCACACATTGCCCTGCCCGAAGGCCAGCCGGGTATCCGCGGAGCGATGGCGTTCCGCCCGGAGACGGCCAAACCGCTGAACGATCTTGTTGAGGTTCTGCTGCGCGGCCCGAATACACTGACACCGGGCGAGCGGGAGCTGATCGCTACTTACGTCTCGTCGCTCAACGACTGCTATTACTGCCAGACGATTCACGGCGCAATCGCGGCCGCCCACCTGAATGGCGACGAGGAGCTGGTGAAGAAAGTCAAGGCTGATTTCCTCCATGCGGCCATTTCCGACAAACTGAAAGCGTTGCTGGTGATTGCAGGCAAAGTGCAACGCGGCGGCAAGAATGTCACCGCCGCGGATGTGGAGCACGCGCGCAGTCTGGGAGCGACGGACATCGAAATCCACGATACGGTCCTGATCGCCGCCGCATTCTGCATGTACAACCGCTATGTTGACGGCCTTGGAACGACGCAGCCCCGCGATGAGGCTCTGTATCGCGAACGCGGCAAGCTGGTGGCACGCGATGGATATGTAGAGGTCAGCAAAACCTATATTCCCGCCATAACGGCACGCTAAGGAGATCAAAATGCCTCACATTGCCCTGCCGCAGGATCTTCCTGGCATCAGCGGTGGATTTGCTTTTCGCCCGGAAACGGCGAAGCCCATGCGCGAACTGGCGCACATCCTGCTCCATGAACCCAGCAGCCTGACACCGGGCGAGCGGGAGCTGATCGCAACGTATGTTTCCTCGCAAAACAACTGCTATTTCTGCCAGGCGAGCCACGGTGCGGCTGCGGCGTGCCATCTTGGAGGCGAGGAGATCGTGCAGCAGGTGAAGACCGATTTTCAGGCAGCGCCGGTGAGCCCGAAGCTGAAGGCACTGCTGGCGATCGCGGGCAAGGTGCAGAAGGATGGCAAGCTGGTGTCTGCGGAGGACGTCGGGCGGGCGCGAGCAAAGGGGGCGACGGATGTCGAGATCCACGATACTGTGCTGATCGCCGCTGCCTTCTGCATGTACAACCGCTACGTCGACGGGCTTGGCGCCTGGCAACCCCGCGACGCAAGTATGTATGCCGAAATGGGCCAACATCTGGCTGAAGAGGGTTATCAGAAGCCATCCCGCTGACCGGCAGAAGAATCCGCTCGACCGCCGCAGTGAGTTCCGCCAATGGCGGATTGCTACTTTGTACATCCACCGATAGTTTGACCTTATTACCCATCTGCTGACCGAAGACAGATTCAATACGCGGACAGTAATGTTCTGTCGACGAGCCTGCGGAGCTTGCACGGCTCATTCTTTATTCGCTGTCGCTGGTCCCGGATTCCTTCCGGCCAGTCACAATTGAACGGAGTTTGTCTGATGAATCAGCACGCTGTGGCGCGTCTGTGCGCGGGCATTGCAGTTGCCGCGTTTTTCACTGGCGCTGCTTTCGCCCAGGCTCCTGCCGGAAGCATCAACGGGAGAGTCACCGATCCGCAGGGCGCAGTCGTTGCTCAGGCGAAGGTAACGGCAACGAATACGGAACAGGGCATCAGTCGCGACACGATTACCAATGGCGAAGGTCTCTACTCGCTGGTGGATCTTCCCACGGGAGTCTACGACGTGCGGGTGCAGGAGCAGGGATTCGCGATCAGTGAATTCCAGGATGTCGTGGTGCGTGCAGGTCAGGCGGCGACAATCAGCACGCAGCTCAGGGTTGCTGTTGCGGGCACCACCGTCAGGGTGAGTGCTTCGCCGGAATCCGTGAACCTGACCCAGTCGATGATCCAGGGACAGATCACGGGAAAGACGATCAGCAGCATTCCGCTGAACGGGCGCAATTTTCTTGAACTGGCATATCTGATCCCCGGCAACCAGCCGGCGCCTACCTTCGATCCCACCAAAACCAATACCCTCGAGGTGAGCTCCACCGGCGGCGTGGGACGCAGCGGCAATATCATGGTCGACGGCGGCGATAACAACGACGAGGTCGTGGGTGGGACGCTGGCGAATTTCCCGGAGGATTCGATCCAGGAATTTCAGATTGCAACAGGGCGCTTTACGGCGGAGGTAGGGCGTTCCGGCAACAGTATCATCAACATTGTCACGAAGTCAGGCACCAATCAGTATCACGGTTCGGCTTTTCTCTTCGAGCGCAACCGCAACCTGCAGGCGCTGCCGGCAACCTTCGACCGAGATCTGCCCACACCTCCCTTCGACCGCGAACAGATGGGCGGCTCCCTCGGCGGACCGATCCGCAGAGACCACGCCTGGTGGTTTTCGTCCTTTGAGTTTCGCGATCAGAACGCTGCTCTGCAAACGGGGACGCGCGATTTCGCGACAGACACGATTTTGAACACCTCAGCGCCGGCGCCGCTGCGCGAGCCGCTGTGGTCTTCCCGCTTTGACGCGCAGCTTTCGCCGAAGAATAATCTGATGGCGCGCTATTCCTTCGATCGCTCCACGGATACCGCGGAAGCGACTCCATCGGAAACTACGCCGGCGTTCACGGCAGCGGAGCGGCAGAATTCGCTCAACCGGTTCAACTCGGTGCTGACGCGGTTGACAACCATTCTGAGCCCGACGCGCGTGAACACGGCGCTCTTTCATTACGACAACTTCTACAACAACATTCCGCCGTTCACAGGAGCCACCGCGACCACCGATCCCGCGCTGGGCCTGACCAACGAACTGATCTTTCCCGATCTTGCCGATGGTCCGAACTTCAACCTGCCGCAGTCGACAACCCTCAATCGCGCCGAGGTCAGCGATTCCTTCGCCTGGAGCCTGGGTAAGCACATGCTGCACATCGGCGCCCAATACGAGCACTACACCGCACACGGCCTCGTGAATCCCTTTGGCGACGGCACCGTCATCCTGACTTCCGACTTCGGCTTTGCCGATCTGAACGGTGATGGCGAGGTAAATGATCTCGATATTCCCATTGCGGTGGCGCTGAAGAGCAGCGCACCGGTAGCGCCGGTACCGATTCCAACCGTCTTCAACAGTTACACTGCCGGGTTTCTGCAGGACGACTGGCGTGTGGCGCCCCGCCTGACGCTGAATCTGGGCCTGCGCTGGGAATACGACTCGAACCTGACCGGCAATTCGAGCGCGCACGATCCGTGCCCAAACCTGACACAGCAGCCAACACAGCCCTGCACCTGGATGGCGAATGTGATCGACCTGAAAAAGGTGCCGGACAAGAAGGATTTCGGCCCGCGGGTCGGATTCGTTTTCGATCCTTTCGGCCATGGCAAGACGGTGCTGCGCGGAGGGTATGGCATCTACTACGACCGCATCATTCTGGAAGCCGGCGCCGAGGAGCTGGTACAGAATGATCGCGCCCTAACCGTGACTGAATATGCAGGCTCGTCCTGCACCTCTCCCTACGTTCCGGGTGGAGCAAGTCTCGATGCATGCTTTGCTCCGGGAGCGAGCTTTGCCCCCGGTTCGCCCACCCTGGCCGCGCCATTCAGCGGACCGCAGCAGGTGGGCGGCGTAGGTATCCTGGCGATGGGACCAGACGCGCATCACCCTATGTCGCAGCAGACCTCGCTGGGCATACAGCAGCAGTTGGGCCAGAACTGGCTTGTCTCTGCCGACGGCATCTACGTCTTCGGCACACGCGAGCTGATCGGTCATCTGCTGCGGAGCACGGATTCCACTTCGCCCGATGTATCCTGTCCCGGCGATAACGTGCCGTGCACGCTGACGGATCCTCTCACCGGGATTTCCGACAACATCACGCTGATCCAGTCGCAGGCAAATTCCTGGTATGACGGCCTGCTCGTGAGCATGGCCCATCGCGAGTCGAAGCTCGGGCCGATTGGATATCAGTACAACATCGCGTACACATTATCGAAGACGCTGGATTACTCCGACGACGACCAGTTAACCGACGGCAATGCCGATGAGCAGGTGGATCTGGTGGAGGGAATCAACGATCTGCAGCTCGAAAAAGGCTACGCGGCCACCGACCAGCGGCATTACCTGACGGCTTATGGAGAAATCAGCCTGCCATGGAAGTTCTCGCTGGCTCCGCTGTACACCTTTGGCTCGGGCGTGCCTGCGGATACCTTTCTGCCCGGCACCGCCATCAATGGCGCAAGCGGGTCACGCCTGCCGCTGATCTCGCGAAACGCTCTCGGACGCGAGATCAAAAGCAGCGATCAGCTCAACCAGGTTATCGATCGCTGGAATGCTCTGCCGTCGTGTCCAGCGCCTTTCCCGTGCCTGGCGGGAGGCCAGTTGCAGCAGGTTCCGGCTGGTATCGATTTCTTCAGTCCCTTCAGTTCCCTGGATGTGCGCCTGCGCAAGGATATTGCAGTCGGCGACCGATTCACGGTGAGCCTGACGGCTGAGAGTTTCAATTTGCTGAATCAGACGAACATTCTGGGAACTACGGTGACTAATTATTCCGGACGCAACATCTCCATCAGTCCTTACCAGCCAGCGCAGAATGGACAGCCCGCACAGGCGGTACAGGCAAACTTCTTCTCACCCGTGAGCACGGCCGGCGGATTCTTCGGCTCCGGCGGTCCGCGTGCATTCCAGTTGGCCACGCGCATCGAGTTCTGAGGAGCGTCGTGTTGCCTGAGTGCCAGAAACCGGCCCGAAATGTCGAGGAGCGAGCTTCCTGCGTTGCGGCGAACCTGCCGACCGTTGAGGAGGGCAACGCTTCGGCAGAAGTGGCTGCGCTCTACGCGCAGTTCCGCACTCGTTTCGGCAGGACGGAGATTCCAGGCATTCTGCGATGCTTCGCCACGCATCCTCCGCTGCTGCGGGCAATGATGGACCTCGCAGAAGCGATGCTCTTCCGCGATGGAGCGCTGACGCGTCGCCAAAAAGAGATGATCGCGACGTTTGTATCGTTCCGGGATATGTGCCCCTATTGCGCCGACAGCCACGGATTCTTCTTTCGGGAGCAGGGTGGAACGGATGCCGAGTTGTGCGCTTTGCGGGATAACCGCCTGGATCAGGGCGAATTGAGCGACGTGGAACGGTCCCTGCTCGGATTCGCGCAGAAAGTGAACGAGAATTCGCAGGCGATCGGCCCATCCGATGTGGAAGCGGTGCGGCTGGCTGGCTGGAGCGATTTGCAGATTGCAGAAATCGTTCACACCGTGGCGCTGTTTGCCGCCTTCAACCGCATGGCAAATGCATTTGGTCTGCCCTCGCAGGGTCTGCTTTCCCTCAGGGATCGTGATCCGCACGCCAAAGCGTAAACCGCGGCGCCTGCTGCCCTGCCATCAGTCGCTCGTGCCGCCGGTTTCCAGCGCAAGCTCGACCGCACCAGCCGCAGAATCCGGCTGGGGTTCCTCCGGTACGAAAGTTGACCGCAGAAACAGGCTCAGGATGACTGCGGCGAACGCGACGCCTGCAAGATCGATGATGAATCGCGGCCGATAGAAGCCTCCGGCGCTGTCATACATGTGTCCGATCCAGAGAGGTCCCGCGGCGCCGCCGATGGCATAGGCGGTCCACGTAAGACCATATAACACCGAGAAATGCTTCCGGCCGAAGTAACGCGCCAGCAGATAGGGCATCACATCCGCCTCGCTGCCCAACCCAACTCCGAGCACCGCCGCGCCCAGCAGAGCCATGGGACCCGTTCCTGCAAATGCAAGGATCAGCGTGCCTGTCGCGGCCAGCGCCAGCACCAGCGTTTGTATGCGCAGCGGCGATACTCGATCGATGGCGGCGCCAATGCCCAGTCTGCCGACAATGCCCGCGCCGCCGCGCAGGGAGAGCGCCAGGGCGGCCGTGGCCGCAATCACTCCATGTTCCGTAAGCATCGCAGCCAGATTGGTGACCAGGCCGTTCTCGCTGAAGGCAGAAAGGATGGTGATGATGGCGAGAATCCAGAAAGCTGGTGTGCGCAGAGCAGCGGCTACGGTCATGCCAGCAGCCTGGTGGTTGGTTCGGATGAGGGGCTTCTCTGGCCGGTTGCGCACGAGCATCGCCGTCAGTGGCAGACCCAGCAATGCGATGCCGCCCAGCATGAACCATGCGCTGCGCCATCCATGATGCTGGATCGTCCATTCGGTAATAGGCGGTATGAGGATGGAACCGATGCCGCTTCCAGTCAGCAGTATTGCTAACGCAAATCCCCGGTGCTTCGAGAACCAGGTAAGTACCGTACGTGTGTAGGCAAACTGGGCCGTTCCATTGGCCGCCAGCCCCAGCACCAGGAACGTGACGTAGAACTGCGCGATGTGCGGACCGAGCCTGCTGAGCGAAGCCAGCGCCACAGCAAACGCCAGAATGGCCGGCAGGATGATACGACGGGGCGGAAAGCGATCGAGCAGAATTCCGATCAGCGGCGAGACCACTGCCACCGTAATGGCAGCCAAGGCAAAAGCGCCGCCCATAGCCTCTCGCTTCCATCCAAACGCGGCATGAAGAGGATCGAGAAAAAGGCTGAAAGTGTACGGGACAATAGGAGCAAAGCTAACCAGAACGCCGACAAAGGCCGCACCCAGAACGGCCCAGCCTGCGTAATGGATGGAGCTTTCTCCGGCTCGCTGCCGAGAAGTCCGCGTCATGGCTGGCTGCGCCGTCGCGCCATCGTCTCCAGGAGCTTGGGCCGAACGTTCGGACGAGTCCAGGGACATTCCGCGATGCAGATGCCGCAGGATGCGGCTTCCGCAAAGTAAGGAATGCACTTATCGAAGTCGACGTACCAGCGTTCGACTCCGCGCACCATCTTCTTCTGTGGAGTAATGGCTCCGGGCGGGCAGGCATTCGTGCAGATCTGGCAGGTCGCGCAGAAATCGTCAGCACCGAAGCGGCTGGCTGTAGTCGGGATTAGCGGCATATCGGTAGTAACGCCCGCAAGACGAACGCCGGCGCCGAAATGCGGGCTGATCAGCGAGCCGTGCTTTCCCAGTTCTCCGAGACCGGCAGCAATGGCGGGAGGGATCAGCAGCAGAGCTCCGGCGGAGGGACCGGGATAGGCATCGGCCTGATATCCCTGCAAGCGAATCCAGTTGGCAAGGGCATACGAGGAGCGCGTGCCCCTGGCATATTGATCGCCAACGTCGCAGACGCCCACGCCGTTGGTTTCATCGGAGGGGACTTCTCGCAGTCGTTCGTAGTTGTGCGCCAAGGCCAGGATGATCACCCACGGATGCTCGACGGAGTAGCCCTCAAAGGTATACAAAGGGTCCATCGGGGCTATGCCGATGTCGTTGGCTTCGTGAGAGAGCGCGAAGCGCTTCACTTCCTCCGTAAGGCTCGCCGCGGAAGCTATGTTGCGAGCTTCTGCAACCTCACATAATCCGGGGTGATCGTACGCCGCCTGGAAGGCCTCGGTCGACCCGGGGCATTTGCGCGAATTGCGACGCGCCACCGCCTGCAGGTCGCCCCACGGATGTTGATCCGGCGGATGCCAGAAGAACGGGGAGGCGCGGCGCGCCGCGCGCTCGCCTACACCATTGATCGGGTTGCCGGAGACACGCAGCAGTGCAACGGTTTCGGGCTGGGGATTCCAGGTCCCGCGTTTGGGGCGCCTTGGATTCGGCGATTCAGACATTTGCACCCTCGCAGAAAACGGAAAACGCCGCCATATAGTTGTGCCCGATCAGCAGTTTTCCCTTGAGGAGATGCCACAACCCGGATTGTGCCGTATGGAAAGGTGAATAGCAAACCTTCTGTGGTTGGGCCTTTGGCTGCAACTTTCGATGGAGCATCGTCTGTGTACATGGCCCGTAACAGCGGACGACAGTTCGATTGTCTGCCACCAGGAACGGCGCATCGCACTGCATGTGTCAGATGGTTACCCGCAGTTGTCAGGATAGGTTCTCGGATACGGGCTGATGCCCAGCGCCTGCTCGGCCGCCAGCCGCTTCAGCTTCCGGTTCTCGTCCTCCAGTTGCAGCCGCTGCGCCTCGCTGACCTCCAGCCCACCGTACTTCGTCTTCCAGCGATAGAACGTCTGCTGGCCGATCCCATGCCTGCGGCATAGCTGGCCCGACTCGAGCCCGGCCTCGGACTCCTTCAGAACATCCACAATCTGCCCTTCTGTGTGCCGGCTCTTCTTCATCCGTTCTCCTTGTCGGACCACACCTGCTGGACCCCATTATGGGAGAACTCTCACGGCCTCTGGACTTATCGCAGGAGTACAGCGTCGCTGCTACTGATTCGCCGAGATGATAAAGCTCCGGTCCGAGGGCTTTTTCGACGGAAACGCCACCGCGTGGTTATGGCACTGCAAACATCCGTATGTCTTCGGTCCGGGCTTTACGTAGGTTTCCAGCACCGAATTCCCCAACTCCGCGGGTTTTGGAGCGACGCCAAGATTCCCGACCCACTGCGTTGAAATCAACTCGTAGTAAGCCCACGGAGTTCCGCTCAGAAGTTGCTGGAAGTCCTTGTTAAGCGCGGCAACCTGGGAATCGGGTTGGACCACCGGCACGATCTGCGTCGGTGGATTGAGCGGCTGACCCTGCGCGTCCAGCTCGCGATAAGGTTTCAGAGCAGGAGGCTGGTTCGGGACGCAGGTAGTGCAATGAGGATTGAAAAACGACTGAGTGACGTTCTCCACCTGTTCAAAGGTCGACCACAACCATGTGGGATGGCTTTGCGTCTTGTGCAGAATGTGGAGGCCAACCAAACCAACCAGCACAGGCTGCTTCTCCGGGCTGGGCTCTCCGTCATTATCGTTGTAGATAATCGCCCATTGGGTGAAGAAGTGGGAAGGGTTGTCATTCTTTCCCATGACCTTCCACGCCGCCTTGAACTCGATGGCTCCGATGTCGCCGGAGGTGCGCGAACTCGCCGGGAAGGAAATAGAAGAGATAGCCTGCTGGCCCGCCGCCGTCCAGAGATTATTGTTCACCAGATAGCTGTACTCCGGGTGACTCATGGTGATCTGATAGCGGGCAAAGCGTCCGTTTTGATCCACGATCGGCTCGTCGGTTGCCTGAAGAATTCCCTGCAGCCCCGGAGGGAGGGCGGTCAGGTTAACCTTCAGCGTGCTTACCAGCTCCGCTCCCTTGGCATTGTGGGACAGGTAGAGCGACACTTCGGGGTGCGCCAAAGCCAGCTTCCGCACACCGACTGGAAGCCTGGCGATGCGCGCCATGCGCTGCGCTGACAGCGCGCCTGCGCGCGCGGACATGCCCTTCAGCGCGCCAGGTGCCGGTTGTGCGCACCAGGGCGCCGGCTTGAGCGGAGCGGCAACGAAGACGCTGGTGTCGCTTGTGTAGGAAAGCCAGACCGGAGTCGACGGGGGGGTGGTAAGAATCGAGGCGCTGGTGTCGGCCGCGCAGGTCGTAGGATCGACCGGCCAGTTGGCGGCGACAAAGGTGAGCCACGAATAAAGGTCGAAGTTACTTTGCCCGACAGCTCCGGTGGAATCCACGGGAATGACCGCACAGGAACTGTCGATTTCCGTTGGCGTGGGAGGGAACTGTTGCTGGCTGTTGTAGCTGTCGGAGCAGGTGACCGGTGTGGGCGCCTGACGGGAGGCGGCCTCCACTGCGACGCCAGGCAGCAACGCTCTGCTGGCCGAGACAGAGAACACGGCAAAAGCAGAAAAGACAAAAATCGGCACACATTGTCTTACCTTGAGAAGTTTCATGAGGGATCTCCCGTTCTTACTACCGATTTCTGGCGCTTATATCACCTTCTGGCAGTAAATAGCAAGGGGCAAGGAAGAGCCATTGAGATGTACCACGAAGGAGGAATGGACTGTAAGGAGAAATTCGGAGGAGTCAGCGGCAACTGGAAAAGGGGGAATGCTGCAGGCGATGATGGTGGTACTGGCCAGGGGAAAGCCGGAGTTTAGTTATGTCAGGGTACCTGGAAGGTGCGGCACCCATCCAGCATATTCGCTTCAAAGATACACAGGCCGTTGCGGCCGGTGTCCTTCACGCTGTACATGGCGGTGTCAGCGTTGCGAAGCAGTTCTTCCGCTGTGCGACCAGCGTCGGGAAAAAGTGCGACGCCGATGCTCACGGTGAGCCGGACTTTCCGGCCGCCGATCTCGATCGGTTGGGCAGCACTGCGAATTATCTGCTGACCGCAGTGCTCCACATCTCTGAATCTTCGGAATTTAGGCATGACGATGACGAACTCGTCGCCACCCATCCGCGCCACAGTGTCCGACTCGCGCACCGAAGCAATCAGCCGCTGGCTCACAGTTGCAAGCATCTCGTCGCCGTCGGCGTGGCCGAATGAGTCGTTAATCTGCTTGAAATCGTCGATGTCGATCAAAAAGACAGCCACCTTATGATTCTGGTTCTGCGCGCGCAGAATTGCCTGATGCAATCGCTCGTGGAGGAGGGTACGGTTGGCGAGGCCGGTAAGGTGGTCGTGGTGCGCGAGGTAGTGGACATGCTCGGAGCGGCGGCGGTGCTCGGTGACATCCCGGCTGGTGACCGCGAGGCTGGTGCCCACGCGGACGACCTGGATGTTGAGCCACGTGTCCTGAATCATCTCGTCGTCGATGAAGACTTCGCAAATGTAGGGAATGCCGGTGCGCACAACCTCACGGTATCTGTGGATGAGCCCTGACTGGATCATGAACGGCCGCACTTCCGTCAGGACCTTGCCGTAGAGCGATTCGCGTGGCACGCCGAGGCGGCGCTCGGCGTTGGGATTGATATAACCGAAAGTAAAGTCGACGATGGCTCCCGACGCGTCGGCGATGCCGTCGAAAATGTAGAAGTCGTCAAGGCTTGCTTCGGCCGCAGCGAAGAAGCGGGCATGGTCTGGATCGGTGGACGTGGCAGGAATGCAACCCTGCCGCCTGCGGCGAGGAAGAATGGTGTTGCAGCGAGCGAGGGTCGTGTCCCGGGGAAGTTTCGCGCTCATGGTCAGAAGGCCTGCCAATTGCCAGTGTGTTGCGAAAATTATAATGGCTTCTGCCAGCTGGCCGGCGGCGAGGATCTGGTTCAGCCGTCCGCTCCTGGGATAGGACGGCTTTCATTCTGCGCACACCCTGACGCTGAGGCCCTTCCGTTCCGGAGTGAAAATCATCCTCTTCCAGGGCGATATCTGCCATGGAATTGGTGGATATCTATCGTTCCATCCGCTCCGGGCCGGAGACGCCTGTGGTGCCTCGTCTCCAGCGTGTCCCCGGCGGCTCTGCGCGGGCGAGCCCGTCATGAGCCGACTTGCGGGGATGAATCCCTTTTCAACGAGCCCTGCTCTCCAGCCGTTGAGAGCCGACAGAAGTTTGTGCAGATTGAAGCGAGAAGTCGAGTGCAGGTAAACTTAACGTGTGAGCCTCAGCATCTGGTTCACACGGCGAAGGGGTTCGCCGAAAACTGCTGTCCTTTCCTGCCTGTTCGGATGGATAGATGATGACCCCTGGCGAGGTTTCGTCGGGGCGTCTCCTGATCGTCCGGCAAGCCTCATAAACACGTGAAGGGATGACTGCTCCGCAGGAGTGTGCCGGGATCCCATGAAGATTGTCATCATTTCCGATATCCATGCCAATTTGGCCGCGCTGCGCGCGTTTCCTGAGCGGAATTATGACGAGCTTTGGTGCGCAGGCGATCTCGTGGATTACGGGGCACGGCCGCGTGAGATCCTGCGGGAAATCCGGAGCCGTGCCCAGGTGGTGGTTTCCGGCAATCATGATTATGCCGCCGGGTACGGGGAAGATCCGCAATGCTCGGCTCCTTTTCGCCGGCTGGCAGCCGAGACGCTCCGATACACTCGCGAACTGTGCTCAGAAGATGAACTGCAATTCCTGAGAGAGCTGCCCAGGTTTGAGCGGAAGGTGGTAGGCTCGACGCACTTCTATGTCGTCCATGCCACACCGAGCGATCCCTTTTTCGCCTATTGCCCGGAAGAATCTGAGCGATGGATGAGCGAGGTGGAGGTGATTGACGCCGACGTGCTGGTTGTCGGCCATACGCATACCCCATTTATCCGGAGGGTGGCCAACACCACAATCGTGAACCCTGGCAGCCTGGGACAGCCCAAAACAGGGCGGCCCCAGGCCTGCTATGCGATCTGGGAGGATGGCGCTCTTTCTCTGCATGAGTACAGCTACCCTGTAGCGGAAGCAATCGCAGACATTCGGAAGATGCCGATCACCGAGGAAGATCAAAATGCCCTGATTGCGGTGCTTGAGACCGGAGCCTTACCAGCCAATGCAGCGCCAGAGGTCGAGGCAAGCCGATGACCGATGCGCCGCCATCGCTGATTCCGACACCCGAAATAGAGAGTCTCATCTCAGCGTTGGAGTCGTTGGTGGATGGTGAAGCAGCAGCGGAGCGTTTGATCGCGATTGGGCCCAGGGCTATTCCGTGGCTGGCGCGGTTTCTCCTGCAAGGCTCCGCGCGAACAGTGGCGCTGCCACGCTGCCGCGCCGTTCATGCTCTTGGTGAGCTTGGAGCACAGAACGCCCTGCTTGCGTACTTCCGGCAGCATCGGCATTCGGAAGATGCAGCCGTGCTTCTCGCGGAAGATGCAGTAAGAAGCGCGGCTGCTGAAGAGCTTACAAAGGTCAGGTCCGATGAAGTGTATGAAGTGCTTCTCGATGCGGCGAGGGATCGTATTACGGGCGGACTGATCCGGGCCCTGAGCGAGTTCAGACGATCAAAGAGTATCCCTGTTCTTTTTGCTGCTCTTGATGACGATCTCTGCCGCGAAGATGCGCGAGCCGCTCTGCGGATAATGCCGGCTGACTCCCGTTCTTTCGCAGGTCTGCTGTTGCGAGGGGCTCATCCGGATTCGCATCGATTTACCACTTCACTGCGCGAACGCCGTTCAGTTCTCCAGCTTCTGCGTGAATTAGGTGCGGATGCGGAGGACTGGCCGGCTCTCCGTGAATACCTGCAGGATCCGGACCCCGATTCGGTGATCGCCGTCGCCGGGATCGGATTTGCGCTGGGGCGCATGGAAGATTACGGACGCCTCATCGACGCGCTGTTCCGTGTCTCCGCGCATTTGAACTGGGTGCAGGAGGACGACGTGGTTCGAATGCTGGAATTACATCCCGAGCCGACGCGCGCCGCAGTTCGCCGGCTCTGCGACGTGGCAGCCAACAGAGTTGATCAGCCGAATTGGCTCAGTCCTCAATGGCGGATTCTCCGGCACTTTTCGATGAACAATCCGGGCGCCACATCGAAGGCACAACCCGTTGGAAATTCCAGACAGGACGGCGACAGGTGATGGACCTGAAGGAATACGAGCAAAGGAAATTTCATCTCGCGGAGATCATCCGATCGGCGCAGGCCATCGATTCGAGGAATACGGAACTGAGCGGAGACTGCCGTGAGCTGCTCGCTCGTCTCGCTGAAGACCAGTTCAATCTGATGGTGATCGGTCGCTTCAACCGCGGTAAATCGACGCTGATGAATGCGATTCTCGGCGCCGATTACCTGCCCACGGGGATTGTGCCCCTGACGTCCGTGATCACCACAGTTCGGTACGGGAGCCGGCCACAGGTGGTGCTGCATTTCCGTGACTCCGGATTGAACCATGAGGTTTCCCTGTCGCAGCTGGATGAGTATGTAACGCAGAGAGGCAATCCCGGCAATACAAAGAAGATCGCCTGGGCAGAGATTCAATTGCCAGTTGAAATCCTGCGGCGCGGTTTCTTTTTCGTGGACACGCCGGGCCTTGGCTCCCCGATCGTCGAGAATACGCTCACGACGGAACGATTTCTGCCCCAGGCGGACGCCTTCATCCTGGTGACCAGCTATGAAAGTCCGATCTCCGAAGAGGAGCATCGCATTCTGGAGCGAATCCGGAACACAGCCAAACCGCTCTTTGTGGCCCTGAACAAGCAGGATACGGTGACGGAGAGCGAACGCGAGCAGGCTCGTTCCTTTGTCACCGATCAGCTGGCTGCGACCCTGGGCCAGCCAATCGACCGGCTTTACTCCATCTCAGCTCGGCAGGCTCTTACGGCAAGGGTCGCGCAGAACCAATCGGCATTGGATGAAAGCGGGATTCTTGCGTTGGAGCATGACCTGCTGCGCTTTCTTGCAGAAGATCGGGCGCAGTCTTTCCTTACAGGCATGTACCAGAGGACCCTGGACTTGCTGTCGCGGTGGTCGCAGTCGCCGGATCGGGAGGACCATCGAGCGGAGTGGGCAGCGCTTCTTGAGCGGCAGGTGAGTCGGGAGGAATCGATCACCGGCGTCGCACAGCCGTCTCGCGTATCAGCAGAGATCGCAGGAATGGGATCCGAACGGTGGAAGCTGCGGATCGATAAGAAAGCGGGTTGTTCAATTTGTGGCTCGGTGCTGGAGGCGACTTTTCGCTTTCTCAGCAAATATCAATACGACCTGACGATCAGGCCGGAGGTTCAGAAGGAGCATGTGGAAAGAAACGGATTCTGTCCGCTCCATACCTGGCAATACGAGGGCATATCTTCTCCCTATGGCGTCTGCGTGGCCTATCCCTCGCTTGCGCACTCGATCGCGTTTCATCTCAGCCAGATCGCGTCCGACGGCTGCTCCGCAGAGAGACCGATTGATCAGCTGATCTCCACATACCAGACCTGCCCCGCCTGCGATGTGCGGCGCCGAGCCGAGAAGCAGACGATCGCGGAGGTTGCAAATCTGGTCAGGAAACCTGAGGCTGACGATCGCCACGCTCCCGCATGTTGCCTTGCCCATCTGGGTTCTGTCATCCGCGTTTTGGGTTGCGATTCACAAGAGTCTCGCAGCATGATCGCGGCGCATGCGGAGCTTCTTGAGCGCACAGCAGAAGATCTGGAGCGCTACGCTCTGAAGCACGATGCTTTGCGGCGTTATCTCACCAGCGCAGAAGAGCGGCACGCTTCGCAACTCGCTCTTCTGCTGCTCGCCGGACACCGCAACCTGAGCTCGCCCTGGACCATCGAGTACATTCTTTAACGCAGTTTCTGCCGCCCCATGCGAAAGTCGAGCCAGAGAATGTGCGCCTTGATCTGGTCGCCCATGCGATAGCGGGGAAGCTCAGCCATCCGGAGCATGCTGAGGAGAGCGCCCGGGTTGCCTTCGCTCCAATCGACCAGCGATTGCAGCGCGGAATCGATGTTCGATGCCCACAGGCCGTTGCGTTCGGCTTCCCGCCTCGCAAACTCCAGCGCGATTCCGGGAGAGAAATTCCTGATCTCCAGCCGCTCCGACTTGTCAGCACACATTGGCTGCAGTGTGCCGATATCTTCCATATGAGGACTGCGGGCAGCAAAGACGATCGGCCTTTGGCCGTAATCGCTGAATTCCTTAACGATCCCGGTAACCACTCGCGAGGGTCCTGCAAGATGATCAAGTACCAGCACGAACGGGAACGCAGCGAGCGCCCTGCGTACTCTCCCCTTCAGCGACGAGGTGCTCAGGGAATTCGCGTTCTCTGGCACAGGCAGTTCGCGTTTTCCCAGACGGCGGAACTCCTGGATCAGCGACATCATGAGGTCGCGTGGTGAATGCACGTGCGGTACATAGAGCGCGAATGCGTGGGAGTGAGCGAAGGCCAGCAGGAGACGGGTTTTCCCCACGCCCTCGGGCCCGAAGACGAGCATCGACTTCCGCTTCTCCACCTGCACCTGAAGCCGCGCCATCTCCTCCACGCGATCCACTGCGCCGAGGTACTGTGCATCCGGCGGGTGCAGCGCGGTTCCTGTCATCGGCTTTCTCAGTGAGCACCCACCGGCGACAGGAATCGCTCGTGACTGCTGCGGATCACGTCATAAGCGGTTGCGCAGTCTTTCCAGCCGAGCACCTCTGTCTGTTTGCCCTCAAGATCCTTGTAAACAGAAAAGAAGTGCTCTACCTCTCGCAGAATATGAGGTAAGACGTCCGTGTAATCGTGAATATCCTTTGCGCGTGGATTTCCGGTAGCGAAGGCCAGAACTTTCTCATCACAGATGCCCTGGTCCATCATCTCGAACAGGCCGATCGGCCGGGCATTAAAAACACAGCCGGGGAACGTGAGCGAGTCGCCAAGAATCAGGATGTCGAGAGGGTCGCCATCCTGCGCAATGGTCTGCGGAATAAAACCATAATCGCCGGGAAAGTGAACGGGGGAATGAAGTACACGGTCCAGTCGAAAAACGTGCAGTTTTCGATCGTACTCGTACTTGTTAACGCTGTCGAGCGGAACCTCGATGACGGCGGTGACGATCTCCGGCGATCGATCACCGATGGGGAGTTCCAGCAAGTCGTCCGTCACTTTGCGTATCTCCTCTTCTGCGTTGGCTCACACCAGCGTTAGAATGTCTCGTTCGATTTGATTGAGTCGTTCCATGGCCGCCTGTACGGCGGGCATTCCTTCTTCCTTCACTTTGCGTGCACGCTCCAGTGCCTGCTCCGCGATACGGTTCACTTCGTGCAGGAGCTTACGGATCTCCACCTCCAGCCGCTCCCGGCTCTCCTGCATCCGGTTGAGAACATCGTTCTGGACTCGGGAGCTGTTCACCTCCAGCAGGTGGTGAAGGAACTCCCGAGCTTCATTCGTAATCATCCTGCGCGCGCCTACCAGCGGTAAAAGAACGTCGGCGATCCAGCGCAGCGGCGACGGAGGTTGCGCAGTACCGATAAAGTCCTCGAATGTGAACCTGGATCGGACGCGGAAGCCTTTCTCAGGATCGAGAGCGTGGGGCATGCGCGTCAGTTCCCTCAGACCAGCGTCCGCCAGCTTTTTCAGAAAGGTATTGCCCATCTCCACAAATCGAATGCCCACCGCACGATACTGGCGCTCACCTTCTTCCTGTTCCGACCTGAGCCACGGCTTGACTCTGCTGCGCGAGAGTTCCTGGGCAAGCTGCATGAGCCGTCGCCGGAAATGCGGGCCGAAGCCGACGCGGATCGACGGCAGTCTCTCGCGAAATTCCGCTTCCGATTCGGTCAAAGCGGAGTGGAAGAATCGTCGGCGTCTCTCTACGAAGTAGTCGGAGATGCGCTGCTGCTCCGCCATGAAAAGAAAATTCAGCTCGCGCATCGACCGCTCTGCTTCGCTGATGGTTTCTTTCATCAGCGTGATGCGGCGCTCGGACTCTTCGATGGGACGCTGTAGAGCATCCCGGTCCTCGCCGATGATTGCCAGCAGCTGCTCGCTCAGACGCTGCAATCCCCGCTCGCAGGCGGCACGGACCAGGTCTCTGCCTGACTCTCCGACAAGGCGATGCAAACTCGCCAGCAGATCGCCCCAGTCCCGCAGGGAACCGCGATTTTCCATCCGCTCCGCGGCGCTGACCTCAAAGACCTCACCCATCGGGCGGCCCAGCCGCTTTTCGAGAACCTCACGTGTGAACTTCACCGCCGCCGCTCGCTCGGCATCGCTCGTCCGGTCGGCTTTGTTGATGATTAGGATGAGGTCCTGTACCTGCCGGCCGACGGCCTCCACGAGCGCCAGTTCCTCGCCCGCAATCGGAGGATCGGCACCGACCACAACCAGCGCCGCATCGATATGAGGGATGAACGCCTGCGTGGTTGCCGTATTTCCCGTGAAGACTGACCCGAGACCGGGCGTATCCACAAAGCACATGCCGGAGGACAACAGCGGGCTGGGCACGAATACTTCCGCACCGTCCACGCCTTTCTTGTTTTCCGGGTTCAGCTCTTCGGTCACGTATTCCTTCAGGTCGGCTATGGCCACGTCCCGCCAGGAGCCGTCCCGCATGCGAATACGCGCGTGAAGGTGTTCACCGAAACGAATGACCGTGGGCACTGCGGTGACTGGAATAAACCCGGTCGGAACGACGGCGTGACCCACGAGGGCATTCAGAAGCGTGGATTTGCCCCGCTTGAACTGTCCAACACAGGCTACGTAGAAGCGTCCTTCGGAAACCCGCACCGCGAGTTCACGTGCTTCCTCGGCGACTGGCTCAGCCCCAAGTTCCTCAGCCAGATCGGCAACGTGCAACAGCCGCGAAGCCCCGTCCAGAGTCACGGAGCCGTCACCCGGATGGCTGCCGAACTCCTGCACTGCCGAACTGTGTGTGGATTCCTGCATCGGTCCTCACGCTTTGGGTCGAGCCTCTTCCGAACGGAAGAATCGGATCACGTCAACATCGGACGTGGCAATCAGGCCCTCATCCACCATTTCGTCCAGATGAGGAAGCAGCTTATCGATCTGCTCCTGCTTGTCGATGATGCTGAGCATGATGGGTGCGTCCTGTGAAAACTTCCAGTGGCTGGCATGGCGGATGCGGGTGCTTGTGCCGTATCCTTCGATACCCCGATAGACGATAGCGCCCGCGATCCCCAGTTCCTGGCATTTCGCCACAATGGCTTCGTGCATCGGTTTTCCCTTCCATTTGTCGCTCTCGCCAACGTGAATCCGCAGCATGCGAGCCCGAAATTCCTCTTTCATAGCGGCCCCCTTACGCTGTTGCTTCTCCGGAACTGCTGCTTTCGCCCATTTCGATCGGGCGGTGAGCGTATTTAATGATTTCGACTTCCGACAGCACCACCAGGCCCTCCTGCACCATCTGTTCGACAACCGGCAGGAACTCCCGCAATTTGGCTTCCGTATCGATGGTGGAAAGCATGATGGAACCGTCGTGACTCAGGTGCATCGGCTTGTCACGATGAACCCTGCGATGCGCCCCATATCCCAGGATTCCGCGATAGACCGTGACGCCGGCAACATCGTTGGCCCGCATGGCTTCAACGAGCGCCTGGTACAGCGGCCTGTCGCGCCAGCGATCTGCCTCGCCAATGTAGATCCGCATCATGCGGGCCTTGCCCTCGATCTTCTGGTGCGCGGGAAGAGAAAGATTCTTCGCTTTGGACCGCTGAGCGGGTTTTGCCACGGTCGTCTCATGAACCTCGATCATCCCCGTACCGGCCAGATCCTCAAGTTTCCCGAGCAGTTCCTTCACGCGCTCCTGTGTCTCGACGAATTCGATTTTGATCGGCAGATGATCGGAGATATCGACGGTGGACGAGGTGTGCATATGATGATCGGCGCCGAAGCCGGCGACTCCTTTCAGGACCGTTGCGCCGGAGACACCGCGATAGAACAGAAAATCCAGGATGGAGGCATAGGTTGAAACCCCGTGACGAGTCGATCCTTCGCTGAGATAGATGGAAACCTTCACCGCCTTACCGGCATTCAGCATCGTTCTTTCCTCCTTATGGGCGCAGGCCTCGATGAGAGACAAGAAATTCGGCGGCGCGGCCAACCGCGCCCCATCCGCTTCGATTCGATTCCGGCGTCCACTCGTCGCGAAGATGCTGGAGATCGGTACTGAGCTGCTGCCGATAATTCTCCATTATGCTGTCAATTCTGGACACCAGAGCTGGCGGCATTCCTGAACGTAGTTTGAGGCCGTGCGGGATGCAGAACGTACCGCCAGCGCGGAACCACTGCGCCACCTCAGCCCGCCCCAGACAGCTCAGGAACTCGCGAATCCTGAGATTCTCTTCCTGACTCACCTCGCGGCAAATGTCGCAGGTTTCCGCGCCGGTGGACAAGGGAGCCGCCTCATTGACGAGGTCCAGAAAAATCTCGGCAGCATCCGGCGCATCCTGCACTGCCGCCAAACCCCAGACATGAAAGTTACAGAGGTGATGCAGCTCACCCTGCACGTGCTTTTGCAGCCGATCGGACTGATAATCCTTCAGCAACCGACAAAACGGGCATCCCGGCTGATGCAGCACCGGAAGGATCGACTGATACAAAACCAGCTGACTGTGTTTTCTCATCCCAGCGTCTCCGCCAGCAGAATCCCGCACCACACGGCTACCAGGCCCAGTACCAGGCTGCTGAAGGCATAGAGTGCAGCGAGCGAAAAAGCGCCCGAACGCAGCTCAGCGAGTGTCTCCCACTCATAGGTAGAAAATGTGCTGTACGCTCCGACAAATCCCACAGGCACCAGATATCGCCATGCAGGGTTCAGCCCGGCTCGTCGGCTCAGGAAGGTGAGCGAAAAACCAATGATCACACAAGCGGTCATATTGATGACGAAGGTGCCGTAAGGAAACCGGGTTCCCATGCGGCCGGTGACGGCCACTCCCACCCAATACCGTGCCAGTGCGCCGAGTGCGCCGCCCACCGCAATATAGAGATATTTCTGCAAAGTTCCTTTCTCCTCCCGTTCGATCAGGCCTGCTTTTTCACTACATCAGAACCTGCTTCCGCACTCCAGTCGCGAAGACAATGCAGGTCCTGCTCCATCGCCGGCAGATCCTTCACGTTTTGCGTCTGGCCGCTGATTCGCTGAATCTGAATCCGGTACGCATCCGCATATGAGTTGAGGAAGGCTTCCATTTTCTTCAGCACCTGTTCGCTCCATCCCCGAAGTGCGAGACCATACAAGTGCAGTTCCTGCGTCAGACCGGATCCAATCCTCGCGCGCAACTGACTCCGTATCGTTGATCGGAGCACGCCCTCTCCAAGCCACTTCCAGCGCCCGGTATGAATCTCGTTAGGGATGGTCGCGAATTCAAACCGAGGGGCATCGCGCAGCAGGCGCTCGACTTCTTCGGCGGATGGAATCTCGCTGCTTCCCAGCTCCTGAGCTACCTCCTGCAGCGTGAATACGGCTCGATTCAGCGCGCTGCGCAGTTCCTCCAGCCTGCCTGCGAGGAATTCCTGCACGCTGTCATGAAGCCACTCGGAAATCTGGACGCCTGAGACACGGTCCGCCTGGCCGAAATGACCGGCGTGAAGCACGCGTTCCGTCAGCTGGTCGATCACGCGCTCCGGCGATTCTCCGAATTCGAGCCAGGCATGGTCCAGTGTGGTGCGCAGTTCGCCCATTTCGCCAGTGACCAGACGCAGCCGGGTTTCCGTCGCCGCTGCATCCATGTTGTTTTCTCCGGGGGTGCGCCGAGCCCGATCGAGGCTCGTCTCCAGGGCAGCCACGACGGATTCGCGGAGAGCGCCAATTTTCCTCGCGACGGACTCCTGGCGCAAAGCTCTGGCCTGCTCGAAGCGCGGCAGCAACTCCCCGTGAAAGAAACGATCGAGCAGCGCGGAGGCGGCCGGTACGGAACTCACCGGATGCACGTGGACGTGGATTCCCAGTTCGCTCTGTAGTTGCTCTTCGATGTAGTGGATCGAGTGATGCTGATCGCTCTCCGCCAGCAGGTCCGCCTTGCTCAGCAGAACCAGCGACGGAATGCCCGCTTCATACAGCAGCCGCAGCGTGCCAATATCCTCGTCATTCAGCGTGGTGCCGGCATCAATGAGCAACATCGCCAGATCGCAGGCGGGCAGATACGCCAGAGTCTCGGTGGCTCCTCTCCTCGCGAGCGAGCCCAGCCCGGGCGTATCCACGAGCACGATGCCTTCCTTTAACCGGCGCGATGGAACCTCGACCAGGGCGCGAACCACATTGCGCAGGTTACCGGGGTTTCCCTGCTCGGTAACAAGAGACACCAGATGATCGATTCCGATCACTTCATTCCGTCCATCACCGAAGCTAACCGCTGCGCGAAGCTCCGGACCGTATCGCAGTTTGGTAGGAACCGCCGTGATCGGGTTGACACCTACCGGAAGAACATCGACACCCAGCAACGCGTTCAGCAGCGAGGACTTTCCGCTGCTGACTCTGCCGAAGAGCGCGACCTCCAGACTGTCGTCTTCGAGGCGCGAAGCAAGCGCGGCGATTCGTGGCCGGAACTCCACCAGTCCGTGGCGCGTCACAATCTCCTCAATCGCGCGCAGCAGACTCACATCGTATCCCGTCTCCTGAAGACGTTTGAGCCGCGACTCCAGATTGTTGCCCAGTTCCTGGCGCAGATACCTTTCTGTAGCCTCGACCAGTGAGCGTAACTCATGCACGACGCCATTGAGTTCATCGACGGCATCTTCGGGAACGATCCCCGAACCGCGCATATAACTCGGACGCAGCTCCTCGATGGCGATATCGACAAAGGCGAGATTGGTCAGAACCGCTCGCGTGGCCGGGATGTCCGGATGTGTCGGTTTCATGTGCTGCCAATCGAGAGCCCGCAGCAGTTGCGCCCGCAGGCGCCGTATGTAGTCCTCCACCACGCGGCCCTGGGCTGGAGAGACATCCATCACGTAACGAGGAAATGGTGACTGAGAGGTCGCCTGGTGCAGAACGTGCTCGATGTCGCTGAGGAGCTTATCGATGTAATGACAGGTCACGCGGAGGCGATTCTGCTGGGGATCGTTCAGCTCCCCGGCAAATCGCCCTCGCATCAGATCTTCGGGCTCGTTTTGGGGCATGACTCCTCCAGGCGGTTTTCAGCTTGCAGGAGTCATTTGCCCGTGAGCAGTTCAGGTGGACTCCAACACCGATTCGTTACGCCTTCACAGAATGCTTCCAGCGCTCGTAAATACCGGGGCCGGCGTACTTCGCCTTCGAGCCCAGCTGCCGTTCGATTTCGAGCAGGCGGTTGTACTTGGCGACGCGCTCGCCGCGGCAGGCGGAGCCGGTCTTAATCTGCCCCGTCCCACATGCGACGGCAAGATCGGCGATGCTGCTGTCGTCGGTTTCGCCCGATCGATGCGA
>JASHRH010000290.1 GCA_030037475.1 Acidobacteriaceae bacterium | reverse complement strand
ATGGTTACTAAAGTTGACTCTACTTCCGTTATCTTGCCCCAAAGTCGCATTGCCCCTACAACTATATGCAGTTAACAACGCAGATCTGGGGAACGGGGCTGGAGGCGGCGGATCGTCCGCTGCCCGGCCCCAATTTTTTGGTTTCCGGCACGAGGGAGGTTTAAGCTCCCTTGCGATACCAGTCGACGGTGCGACGCAGTCCTTCGCGGAAATCGACGCATGGCTGGTAGCCCAGCAATTCGCGTGCGAGCCGAATATCCGCCAGCGAGTCGTGAATGTCCCCGGTGCGCGGCGGAGCGTAGGCCGCCTCTCCGCGATAGCCGGTCAGCTCGCGCAGAATCGCGAAGGTTTCGTTCAGCGTGATACGAGTTCCGGTGGCCACGTTCATCACCCGGCCGGTGATCTTGTCGGCCGGAGCAGCGGCGGACAGCAGATTAGCTTCCACCACATTGTCGATGTAGGTGAAGTCCCGGCTCTGCAGGCCGTCGCCATAAATGGTGGGCTGCTCGCCGGCCAGCATGCGCTGGCAAAAGACGGCAAGGACGCCGGAGTAGGGCGATCCGGGATCCTGATACGGACCGAAGACGTTGAAGTAGCGCAGCACAACCGTCTCCAGCCCATACAAGCGCGCAAAGGAGCGCATGTAGTGCTCGCACGCGAGCTTCGCGGCGGCATAGGGCGAAATTGGATTCGGTGTCATTTCCTCGTGCTTGGGCAGCGTCGGGGTATCGCCGTACGCGGACGAAGATCCGGCATAGATGATCCTGCGCACGCCCGCATCACGTGCAGCCAGCAACAGGTTCAGCGTGGCGTCCACACAGTTCCGGTTCGAAGAGAGAGGATCCTGGACCGAGCGGGGGACCGAAGCCAGTGCTGCTTCATGAAAGATAGTGTCGACTCCGGCGCAGGCGCGGGCGCAGGCCGCCGGATCGGTCAGATCAGCCGCCAGGAATTCCATCGCTTCAAGGCCCGCAAGGTTCTCCCGTTTGCCGGTGAGGAGGTTGTCGATGCCACGGACCGATTCTCCGCGGGTGAGCAACTCCGCAGCAATGGAACGACCGATGAATCCTGCAGCTCCCGTTACCAGGCAGCGAGCCAAACGAGTCCTCCTGGGAGAAAAGGCTTTGAGTCTCACTCTAGCGGCTGCGCGCCGGTTGCACCAGTTGACAGTCAGCGCACGTCATTCCGTGTCCAGGAAGTCATGGCGTCCTCGGCTCCTCAACCTTCCGACCGGAGGATGCATCGTATTCAGCGGACCCTGGCAGACGCTGCGCGGCGAGACTGAGGGCTTACGGTCCAAAAAGCACTCGTGATACAGAGGAATCCCGGTATGGCCGCCCTCGGGTTCATCCGGTTGCGGTAGTATAACGAAAGCCGCTGGAAACGCATCTTTTTCGATTGGAGAAATCGCACATATGAAACGACTTGTAGTTCTTCTCAGTTTAGCTGCGCTGGCGATTCCGGCATTTGCGCAGGTTCCGCAAGACCTCATCAACCGGCTGGATGCGGCCCAGCAGACGCTGAACAACATCATGGCCGTGCCTGACAAATCGATTCCGGAATCGATTTTGCAGGAAGCCACCTGCGTGGGCGTGGTGCCGGGCTTGCTGAAAGGTGCCTTTATTTTTGGCGCGGAATACGGACAGGGCGTGGTGACCTGCCGCACGCCTCGTGGATGGAGCGGGCCCGTGTTCATCCGCATGGCTGGTGGATCCTGGGGTTTCCAGATCGGCGGCAAGGGAACGGAACTGGTGCTGGTGGCGGTGAATAAAAGAGGATTTCAGGACCTGCTGGAAAGCAAGTTCAAGATCGGCGCCGGCGCTTCGGCTGCTGCCGGGCCGGTGGGACGGGATGCCGGAGCTTCGACCAACTGGAAGATGCAGTCGGAGCTGCTGACCTGGTCGCGTGCTCGCGGATTGTTCGCAGGCGTGGATCTCAATGGCGTTTCGGTGACTCAGAATAAAGGCGACACGCAGTTGCTGTATGGTGCGCCGCACACATTCAAACAGATCCTCGACGGCTACGTACCGGTGCCGCCGACGGCGCGGCCGTTTGTGCGCACCGTTGCCAAGTACTTCCACGAAGCCAGGGTAGCGGCGAAATAGCTTTCATCCCGGAGGACCCGCCGCGCTGAGTGCTCGCGGGTCCTGTAGCCCCTGGCCGTTTGTTCGCGCCTTCTGGAGCGAATCGGGGCCTGTCGCGCCTGCGGCGCGGCTTCGCATTTACACTGACTTTTCGTTGCGCCATGCGAAAAGCCCTCGAATATGCGTTTGTTCGGATGCTCCTGAACGGCTTCGCCATACTGCCGCGCCCGCTGGCATGGCGCATGGGCGCGTGCGTGGGCGGCATTGCCTGGCTGGCTCTGCCGGGGCTGCGGCGCACCGGCCTGCGCAACCTCGAAATGGCCTTCCCGGAGATGCCTGCTGTGGAACGGGAGCGGCTGCTGCGCCGGTTATATGGTCACCTGGGCCGGCAACTGGCGGAATTCTGCCGCATGCCCCGCTATACACATGAAAACACGCGGGGTCTCATCCGCTACGAGGGGCTGGAGCATTATCTCGCCGCCCGCGAGCGTGGGCAGGGCGTACTGATTGTCACCGGACATCTTGGGGCGTGGGAGCTGTCGAGCTTCTGGCACTCGCTCATGGGCTACCCCATGACCATGGTGATCCGGCGCCTGGACAACCTGCGGATCGATCGCCTGGTGAACGGCATCCGGTGCCTGCACGGTAACC
The DNA here is from genome assembly GCA_030037475.1 of Acidobacteriaceae bacterium. Taxonomy (GTDB): domain Bacteria; phylum Acidobacteriota; class Terriglobia; order Terriglobales; family Acidobacteriaceae; genus Palsa-343. Next base: position 12,013 of record JASHRH010000290.1, on the reverse strand, counting down.
ATGTCCTGCACAAGGACGACTTCGCGCGCGGCCTCCTGGCGGCCATGCGCCAGGGCGAAACCGTGGGCATCCTGATGGACACGAACATGACCCCTCCACAGGGAGTCTTCGTGCCGTTTTTCGGGATCCTGGCATGCACCGCGTCCGGGCTGGCGCGCGTGGCGTTGCGCACCGGCGCCGCGGTTCTGCCGGGATTTCTGATATGGGAAGCGGCGGAGAAGCAGTATGTTCTGCGCTTCGGCCCGGAAATCGAACTGGTGCGGACGGGAGATGACGAGCGGGACGTCGTGGACAATACGGCGCGCTTCACGGCGGTGATCGAGGAGGCGATCCGCCGTTCTCCGGATCAGTGGCTCTGGGTGCATCGACGCTGGAAGACGCGGCCGCCGGGAGAAGCGCCGATTTATTGACGAAGTTCTGCTGAACGTCAGTCGGCAGCCGCCGAATTGCGGGGCGAAGGCGCTTCGGCCTGAGTTTTCGGTGTAGCCTCATCCGCTGCTGAGTGCCGCGGCCACCCCGGCAAACTCTGGCTGCCGTAAATAAGGCGTACCCCGCTGGTGAACGTGAAATAGTTCCAGATCCACTGCCACATCACAAAAATGCGGTTGCGGAAGCCAATCAGGAAGTAGATGTGGACCACCAGCCAGGTGACCCACGCGGGGAATCCGCTGAGCTTCGCGCGGAAGGGCCATTGCACATCGGCGACGGCAGCCATGCGGCCGATGGTCGCCATGTCGCCTTTGTCGAAATAACGGAAAGCTGGACGCGGCTGCCGGTTCAGATCGGCCGCGATCATCCTTGCAACGTGATCGCCCATCTGCATGGCGGGCTGCGCGACGCCGGGCACCTGTTTTCCATTCTGCTCGAAATGGGCCAGATCGCCGCAAACGAAAATCTCGGGATGGCCTTCTGGGTTGAGCTTGGCGTTGACGTAGACGCAGCCGCGTTTGTCGGTGGGGACGCCGAGCATCCGGCCGAGCGGAGACGCCTGAACGCCCGCAGCCCAGAGGGTGACGACGGAGTCGATGCGTTGGCCGCCGGCGACGACATAGCCGGGCTGCACGTCGCTGACGATGGTGCTGTCGTGGATCTCCACGCCCAGCGCAGCCAGTTGCAACTCAGCTTTCAGGGAAAGAGCTTCAGGATAGGAGGGCAGGACTCTCGGCCCGCCTTCGAGGAGGAGCACGCGCGCTTTGGCTGGATCGATGTGGCGGAAATCACGGCGCAGGTAAGAACGGGTGATGTCGCAGATGGCGCCGGCCAGCTCCACGCCGGTGGGACCTCCGCCCACGATGACGAAATTCAGCGGCGGATGGGCACCGGTTTCGAGCATGCGGCGCTCGGCCAGTTCGAAAGCGAGCAGGACGCGGCGGCGAATCTCAATGGCATCCTCAATGGTTTTCAAACCAGGAGCTGTTGCGGCCCAGTCATTGTGGCCGAAGTAGGAATGCGTGGCGCCGGTGGCCAGCATCAGGTAGTCGTAACGCATCTCGACGCCGCTGCGCAGGCGCACGCAGCGCTGGGTGAGATCGAAGCCGATGGCTTCATCCATAAGCACTTCGGTGTTGGTGTTTCCGCGCAGGATGGTGCGGATGGGCGAGGCGATGTCTGCCGGCGACAGCACCGCCAGCCCGACCTGATAAAGCAAAGGTTGAAAGGTGAAGTGGTTGCGGCGATCGATGACAGTCACGTCGACTGGCAGGCGGCCCAGGGCTTTCGCCGCGTGCGTTCCGGCAAACCCGCCGCCGACGATCAGGACACGGGGACGCCGTTGGAGATTGGCATCGGAGCCGGTCGCCATGATTCCTCCTGTACCATCTGCTCCTGTAGCAGAGATGCGCCGCGTAGGGAAACGATGGATTTTCGTCCGTTAGCTGACTTGCCCCTCCTGACGCAGCGCCGCGTAAGCAGCCACGATCAGGACAGCCACGGTCGGAATCCCGCCGACGATGTCAGCTGCATGGCGAAAGGCCCAGCCGCTCAGCGCGGCAGCAAAAAAGTAAACGGCGAGGACGCCACCCTGAACTTCAAAGCTCTCCTCCAGTTTGGTCTTGTCGCGCAGGGCCCGTGGTTGACGGGAGATCAGCATCGTAACGCCGCTGGTGAGGACGGTCCAGGTCCCGGTGATGTAGGTCGTCACCACGCCGGGAACGCGCAACTGGAGCATGGATCCGCTCTGCAGGCCGATGGCCATGGCGATCCACGCGAGCAGGGCCAGTTGCAGGCGTGGGCCAGGTTGATGATGGGCAATCAGCCAGACCGACTCGGCCAGGGCGAGCAGGAGCGATTCCAGGAAGAGCGTCCAGGAAACTGACTTCGCCCAGATCGCCCCAGTCCTGACGCGCCGGTTGAGGAGCGTTCCCGCGGCTGTGCCCACAACGTAGCCGGCGAGGGCGACCAGCGGGTGAGCCAGATCGAATACCGTGCGAAAGGCGGAGATGCCGGCCAGCACGGTGTTGCCGGTCATGTTGGCCACGAAGGCGTGACCCAGACCGAAGAAGCTCCATGCATCCGCAGAGCCGGAAGCGGCAGCCAGAATCACCAACAGCCCATCACGCTCGGCAGTTCGCAAGCGCCGCCTCCCGGTGGGTTTGGATGCGGGCGGCTTCTCGGGATTTCTTTGACATGCCTATATATCTTGGTATAGAGTTCCGCATACCAAGATGGAAAGGGGTAGGGTGTGGCGAAAAGTGATCTGCAGGGAAGCCTGGATTTGCTGGTGCTGAAGACGCTGGCGCAGCGGGGCCGGCTCCATGGGTACGGGATGGCGCTGCACATCCAGCGGGCGAGCGATGAGTTGCTGCGCGTCGAGGAAGGATCGCTCTATCCGGCGCTGCACCGGATGGAGCAGAGCGGGTGGATCGCCTCGGAGTGGGCGCTGACGGCGACCGGGCGGCGGGCGAAGTACTACCGGCTGACCACCGCTGGGCAGAAGCGGCTGGCCGCGGCGGAGCAGGAATTCGACGAGCTGGTGCGTGGGGTGAGGGCGGTGCTGACCGCGGCATACAGCGGATAGCGCGGTGGCAGGTTGGCGAGTTAGCGCATGGCATGGATGGCGAGAGTTCGGAATCTCTGGCGGCGTCGGAAAATCGACGTCGAGATCGAAGAAGAACTGCGCGCGCACATCGAAATGGCGGTGGAAGACGGCGTTCGGGAAGGAATGAGCGAGAAAGAAGCGCGGCGGGCGGCGCGGGTGAGATTCGGCAATCCAGTGGCGATGAAGGAGCGGACAGTGGGGGCGGATGCAGCGCTGTCGATGGAGAGTTTGTGGAGGGATATAAAATTCGCGCTGCGGCAACTGAAGAAGTCGCCGGGGTTCGCCATCGCTGCGGTCCTGACGCTGGCGCTGGGCATTGGCGGCGTGACCGCAGTGTTCTCCGTGGTGTACGCGGTGTTGCTGCGGCCGCTGCCCTATCCGGAAGCGAACCACCTGGCGGTGCTGCATGAGGCGATGGAGCACCTGGGGGGCATGGCTAATCTGGCCGCGCCCGATGTGCTGGTGTATCAGCGGGAGAGCAGGGCTTTCACGGCAGTAGCAGGATTCATCGATCAGGGTTACGACGTGACCGGCGCCGGCGAGCCGTTCCGCGCCCAGGCGGAGCGAGTGAGCGCGCAGATGTTTCCGGTGCTGGGCGTACCACCGCTGCTGGGACGGGCGTTTACGCAGAAAGAAGACGAGAACAGCGCGGCGGTGACGCTGCTGAGTTATGCGCTGTGGAAGGAACGGTTCGGCGGAAGCCCGAATGTGGTTGGACGAACCGTCGATCTGGATCTGCGGCCGTACACGATCATCGGTGTGATGCCACGCGGCTTCGAAACGCCGACCGGATTGGGAGGGATACAGCCTCACGATCTCTGGGTGCCGCTGAGCCTGACGCCGGCGGAGAAAGCCGCGGAGGCGGATGACCTGGATTACGGCGCCGTGGCGCGGCTGAAGCCAGGCGTGACCATGACCCAGGCGCTCCAGGATGCGCGACGGGTGCTGAAGATGATTCAGGCGAAGGTGCCGGAAGTTCATCTTTCGATCGGATTGCGCGGGCTCAGGGAGGAGACGGTGCGGAGCGCCCGGCCTCTGCTGCGGACGCTGCTGGGCGCGGTGCTGCTGATTCTGCTGATCGCGTGCGCGAATCTGGCGAATCTGCTGCTGGTGCGCGCGGCGGGACGGCGGCGCGAGTTCGGCGTTCGCATGGCGCTGGGCGCGGCGCGAAAGACGATGCTGCGGCAATTGCTGATCGAGTCGCTGCTGCTGAGCGCGATGGGCGGAGCGGCGGGGCTGGGACTGGCCGCGGCGGCGGTGCACTGGGCGACCGGAGTGCTGCCCGATTCTCTGCCGCGGCTGGGCGAGATCGCGATTCACTGGCCTGTGGCGCTGCTGGCGGCGGGCTTGGTGTGCGCGACAGGAGTGGCCTGCGGGATGGCTCCGGCGCTGGCCAGCGCGAAGACCGATGTGCTGGACTCGCTGCGCGAGGGCGGGCAGACGACAGGGCAGGGACGCTCGCAGCATCGGCTGCGCAGCACGCTGGTCGTGGCGGAGATGGCGCTGGCGATGTTGTTGCTGATAGGCGCGGGCCTGCTGCTGCGCAGCTTTGCGCGGATGATGGAGACGAATCCCGGATTCCAGCCGGAGCGGACCGTGACCGCGTATCTCGCGCTGCCAAAACAGAGCTATCCAACGCAGGAGCAGGTAGACGACTTCTTCCGGGATCTGCAGGAGCGGCTGAAAGTGCTGCCGGGCGTGGAGGAAGTGGGATTCGCGTCGGATATTCCGGTAATTGGGAGAAGCTCCTCGCGCCTGTTTGCGGCCCAGGGCTATGTTCGGAAGCCTGATGAAGGCTTTTCGATCACGTCGAATTATCTGACCGCTGGCGACTATTTTCAGGCGCTGCGCATTCCGCTGATCGAGGGCCGGCATTTCGATGCGTCGGATGATCTGCCGGGAGCGCCGCTGGTGGTGATGATCAGCCAGTCGCTGGCGAAGCAGTATTTTGCTGGGCGCGATTCTGTCGGCATGCACATCAAGGTGGGACCGAATTACCAGTACCCTATGCCGGAAATGCGGGTGGTGGGCGTGGTAGGTGACGTGAGCGACAATCCCGTAGACGCGAAGCAGGACGTTGAGATGTACGAGCCAGTCTCGCAGGCCGCGGCCGACCTCGGTCCGGCTGCCGCGATGATCGGGGTCGTGGGTGATTTCCACGCCGTAGTGCGGACGACCGGAGATCCGCAGGCGCTGGAGGAAGAGTTTCGCCGCACGGTGCATAGCGCCGATCCGACCCTGGCCGTGACGGATCTGCAGACGATGAATGAGATCCTCTCCTCGACGGAAGCGCCGCGGCGGTTCAACACGTGGGTGCTGACTTCGTTTGCTGGAATTGCGCTGGCACTGGCGCTGCTGGGAATCTACGGGGTGCTGGCATATTCGGTGACGGAGCGCACGCGGGAGATCGCGATCCGCATGGCTCTGGGTGCGACGCGCGCGGATGTGGAGCGCAGGACACTGAGACATGCGCTGGTGCTGGGCGCCTCAGGCGTAGGGCTGGGCTTGGCTGCCGCAGCGGGGCTGACGCGCTATCTGGCGAGTCTGCTGTACCAGGTGAAGCCTCTGGATGGGCTGACGCTGACAGGAGCGGTTGCGGTTCTGCTGGCGTGCGCGGCGTTGGCGGGATGGCTGCCGGCGCGCCGCGCGGCAGGCGTGGATCCGATGGAAGCGCTGCGGAGCGAATAGCAAATCGGCGAGTCAGCAGGTTCGCGGGACAGCGATGGGATGGGCGGCACGAGTTCGGAATCTTGGACGGCGCGGCAGGGTGGATGCCGAGATCGAGGCAGAGCTGCGCGCGCATCTGGAAATGGCCGTCGAAGACGGCATGCGGGATGGAATGAGCGAGGAAAAGGCGCGTCGCGTTGCACGGCTGCGGTTTGGGAATCCAGTGGTGCTGAAGGAGAGAACCGTGGGAGCGGATGCGGTGCTGGGATTGGACAGCCTGGGCCGGGATGTGAAATTCGCGCTGCGGCAACTGAAGAAGTCGCCCGGGTTCGCCATCGCTGCGCTGCTGACGCTGGCGATCGGGATTGGCGCCAACACCGCGGTGTTCACCGTCATTGACCGTGTGCTGCTGCAGCCGCTGCCGTATCCTCAGGCGGATCGGCTGGTGGCGTTGCATCTGGACGCGCCTGGAGCCGGAGGGTTGGCGAGCTTCTCCAGCGGGCTGCAGCTTTCGCCGTCGATGTACTTCACGTTCACGCGGCACAATCGCAGTTTCGCGTCGCTGGGAGTCTGGGCGCCGGGCGAGGCGAACGTGACTGGGCTGGCGCAGCCGGAGCAGGTCCACACCGCGCTGGTCAGCGGCGGATTGCTGGAGACGCTGGGTGTGCCCGCGGCCCTGGGGCGGTGGTTCAACGCGGCGGAGCAGGATCCGCGCGGTGCGCAGACCGTGATGCTCAGCTATGGATACTGGCAGCGGGCGTTTGGCGGCAAAAGCGATGCGATTGGGCGCATGCTCCAGGTGAACAATCAGCCACGTGAGATTGTGGGGGTAATGCCGCGCGGCTTCCGCATCGCGGATCATGATTTCGATCTGCTGATTCCGCTCGCGCCGGACCCCGTCAATGAGCAGTTGGCGCCGTTCTACCTGAACGGTATCGCGAGGCTCAAACCGGACGTGACAATGGCCGAGGCCGATGCGGATCTGGCGCGGCTGATCTCGGTCTGGATGGACGAGTGGACCAACGGCCCAGGAACGAATCCGCACTGGTACGAGAACTGGCGGATCGCTCCGCATTTCCGTTCGCTGCGGACGGAAGTGGTGGGCGAAGTGAGCCGGATGCTGTGGGTGGTGATGGCCACGCTCGGCCTGGTGATGCTGATTGCCTGCGCGAACATCACGAACCTGCTGATGGTGCGCGCGGAGTCGCGGCAGCAGGAACTGTCGATCCGGAGCGCGCTGGGCGCGGGACGGCTGCGGTTGGCGCGAGGATTGTTGCTGGAGAGCGTCACCCTGGGGCTTGCCGGCGGGGCGCTGGCGGTCGGCGTGGCCTGGGCAGGGCTGCGGCTGCTGGTGGCAGCGGCTCCGGCGCACCTGCCGCGGCTCGCGGAGATTCACCTGGACGGCTGGTCTGTCGGATTCACGCTGTTGCTGGCCGTCCTGTGCGGGTTGCTGTTCGGAGCCATTCCAGCGTGGAGATACTCGCGGGTGCCGCTCATGACCAGTGGCACGGGGCGGACGGCGAGCGCCGGCCGGGCCCAGCAGCGGTCACGCGACGCGCTGGTGGTGGCACAACTGGCCATAGCTCTGGTGCTGCTGGTGAGCGCGATTCTCATGATCCGGACATTCGCCACGCTGCGAGCGGTAAATCTGGGATTCTCCGACCCGGCACAGGTCCAGATCATGACCATCGCCATTCCACAACAGCTGATCGCAGATGAGCGGGTGGTCACGCGCACCGAAAACGACATTGCCGACCGGCTGGCAGCGATTCCCGGGGTGAGAACTGCGGGCTTCGCCACTTCCGTGCCGATGGACGGCAACGATCCGGACTGGGACCAGATGGCTGTCGAGGGGAAGGTGTATTCCAGCGGAGCGCCGCCGCTGTATCTCTTCAATTACGTATCGCCGGGATACTTCCAGGCGATGGGGACACGGCTGGTGGCGGGGCGCGATTTCACCTGGGACGATGTGTACGGGCTGCGCACCAGGGTGATGGTGTCGGAAAACTTTGCGCGGCAGGCATGGGGATCGACGGCAGCCGCGATCGGGAAACGGCTGCGGCAGTACAGCGGCACACCCTGGCAGCAGGTGATTGGAGTGGTGGAGGACGTGCGGGTTCACGGTGCGGATGAAGCGCCTCCGGCGATCGTCTACTGGCCGGCGATGTGGATGAGTCCGTATACCCGGCCGGCGTCCGTGGCGAGTCAACGGACAGTAACATTTGCAATGCGCAGCTCGCTGGCGGGACAACTGGGGTTCATCCACCAGGTGGAGCAGGCAGTCTGGTCGGTGAATGGCAATTTGCCGGTCGCTCAGGTGCGGACGATGGAGGACCTGTACGGCCAGTCAATGGCGCGGACCTCGTTCACACTGACCATGCTTGCGATTGCCGGCGCCATGGCGCTGGCGCTGAGCGTGATTGGTATCTATGGCGTCATTGCCTACGCGGTAACGCAGCGGACGCGGGAGATCGGCATCCGGCTGGCGCTGGGCGCGCCAAAGCAGCGGTTGAGCTGGATGTTTGTGCGCTCGGCGCTGATGCTGACGGCTGCGGGAGTGGCGGTTGGAGCCTGCGCGGCTGCATTGCTGACGCGCCTGATGCAAACGCTGCTATTCGGCGTCAGCGCATTGGATCCGGTGACCTATGCTGCGGTGCTGGTGGTGCTGACCGTGGCATCGCTGTTGGCGAGCTGGCTTCCTGCGCGACGAGCGGCAGGCGTGGATCCGATGGAGGCGCTGCGGGCGGAGTGATCGGAAAACAGTGATCAGTCGCCAATGATCAGAGCAGGATGGGTGGCGTGTCCGCTGGCCGGTTCTTTTGCCTCCCGCTTTTCAACCGCCAGGCTACTTTTTTGCCTTCCACCGGCTCATCGCCGAAGCCTTGGCCAGATACTGCCCCTCATCCGTATTGACCTGCTTGAGATGCAGCCGGTCCTCGACGTACGACTGACGCTGCCCCGCGTCCTCTTGTTTCATCAACACGCTGGTCTCGAAGTAGTACGTCTTCCCCGCTTCGGCTGTGAATGCCAACGCCTCCGCTTTGCTGGCCAGCGCACGAAGAGCCGACTGCCAGTTCACGCACAGATGATGCTCCCCTGGCGTCACAGCATAGGTGAAATACGAGTCGCCCTTATTGGCTCCCGCCCAGGTTCCGTCCACCCCCACCCGCGTGGTTACGTTGCATCCCAGGCAGAACGCTCCCATTCCTTCTTCATTCATCTTCTCAATGAACACCACCTGCGCCTGGCCCGCGGCCGGATCCGGCACAGCAGAATGACTGCGCTGGGTCTTCACAGAGAATTTCACCTGGTCGCTGCCGCACGCATCCGGCAACGTGGCCGCTACGGACGAGGTCGCACCTGCGAACAATACTCCCAAAAGTACGATGAATGTCTTTCGATTCATAAGAATCTCCCGTCCCGCATTGTAATGTTCCTGGCGGACGGCCGAAAGATTACCCAAAGCGGGCGCGCCCCACGCTGCGGCGGAAGTCTTCTCCGCGCATTTCGACCACAACGCACATCTCTGCGAGGCGAGAGCGCATGCGCTCGCCGATGCGATCGCCGAGGGTTTCGTCCCGAGCCGCGCGCGCGGCGGCGCCGGCAGTGCGCGTGCCGTTTCCTTCGCTGATGCCGCCCGGCTGCAGATCGGGATAATTCGTAGTGATGAGCGTGGTCTTCTTGTCGTTGTAGCGGCTGTTGAGGACGAGCGCGACGGTGTCCCACACCCAGTCGGTGGGCTTGGACGCGCCTAGTTCGTCAAGGACGAGCACCTCAGCGTCGAACACAGGGCCAAGAATCTCCATCTCTGTGGTGGCGACCTGCGGATTGTAGGAGTGCTGAATCTCCTTCAAAAGCTCGCGGTAGTCGCAGAAAAGGCCGCGAACGCCCTTTTCCATGATGAGAGACTGGAGGATGCCGACGGCGAGGTGAGTTTTGCCCACGCCGATGGAACCGGTGAGGAGCAGGCCGCGACCCGCGGTGGTGGCGGGGTAGCCATCGACGAAATGGCGCGCCATCATGAAGGCCTGGGCCAGGGAGGGGTCTGCGCCGAAGTAGCCGGCGTCGTAGCTCTCCAGCGAACAATGTTCATAGCGGGCGGGGATGGCGGCCCGGCGAAGCAGCCGGCCGACGCGCTCGGTGGCCTGGCACTCGCAGGTTTCAACGACCCGGCCGCCGCCGGGGAGGTCCATCACCCGCACGCCCATACCGCCGCACCTGGGACAAGGCTGATTCATCGGGAAGCTCAGCAAAACCAGAGTGGGTGCATCCCGAAGCCGGAATGCCCAGGTCGACGCGACCATCAGGGAGCGGCAACACTGAAAAAACCAAACAGGACGCAGTTACCCTGGTTTTGCTCTGAGTATCGCAGGTTGGGGCGGGTGGAAAAAGCGGGCGCAGTGTGGAGGGATGGACAGATCGATGGCCGAAGCAGGAACCAGGGGCGCGTCTTGCACGTATGCCGATATAATCCTGAGTTTCCGTGAAACAGGCCCCAAAATCCCCTTTGAGGAGTCAACTGATGAAGAAGTTTTCCCTGCTGACAGCGGTGGTGTGCTCCGCTGTCCTCCTGTATTCGCCAGTGTTCGCGCACGCGGCAGGCGACAACGATACGACCGTGAAACCGGCAGAGACACCATCCACGGAGTCTTCAACGACGTCGGGCACCGTGACCGTGGATGGGCAAACGATCCAGTACACGGCCGTGGCCGGGATTCTGACCGTGGGCGCGACGGACGTGGCAGATGCCCAGCTCGGGGCGGATGGTAAGCCGCAGCCGGGCTCGGATCTGGCGGCGCAATTTGCTGCCGCGAAGAACCCGAGCGATCAGCCGGCACTGGCGCACATGTTCTACGTGGCGTATTTCAAAAAGGATGCGGATGCGGAGCATCGGCCGATCACGTTTCTCTACAACGGCGGGCCGGGGAGTTCGACGGTATGGCTGCACATGGGGGCGTTCGGGCCGAAGCGCGTGGATACCGACGACATGGACACACATCTGCCGGCAGCGCCCTATCAGCTGACGGACAACGCGAACTCGCTGCTGGACGTGAGCGACCTGGTCTTCATCGACATGCCCGGAACGGGTTTCGGACGGCTGACGGGCAAAGACGCGGGCAAGGCGTTCTGGGGCATTAACGAGGATGGGCATGCGTTTGCGCGGTTCATCCAGCGGTTTCTGACGCAGTACAACCGCTGGAATTCACCGAAATACGTCTTTGGGGAGAGCTACGGGACGACGCGCTCGGCGGTGTTGTCGAACATGCTGGAGAACGATTACGGCATCGACCCGAACGGGGTGATTCTGCTCTCGCAGATCTTCAATTTCACCGTCGATGTCGATGGGCCGCAGATGAATCCGGGGGTAGATATGGCGTACGAGCTGGCGCTGCCGACCTATGCGGCGACGGCGATGTATCACAGGAAAATTCCGCAGCAGCCGCTGCAGCCATTTCTGCAGCAGGTAGAGGCCTTTGCGATCGGACCGTACGAGCAGGCGCTGGAGAAGGGAACGGACCTGAGCCAGGCCGACAAGCAGACGATCGCGGAGAAGCTGCACGACTACACCGGGCTGCCGGTGGACTACCTGATGCGCGGGAATCTGCGCATCTCCGGGCCGGAGTTCGAGAAGACGCTGCAACAGGACACGGACACGACGACCGGCCGGCTGGATACGCGGTTCTCCGGGCCGACCATCGATCCGCTGAGCGAAGAGGCGGAGTACGATCCGCAAAGCTCGGCGATTTCGTCGGCATACGTTTCGCTCTTCAACCAGTACGTGCGCGACACGCTGCATTACGGCAACGGGCAAACGTATCTGCCGGAGGCAAATTATCCGAACTTCACCTGGAACTTCATGCAGAACGGATTTCCGGAGATGAACGTGGCGCCGGATCTGGCGATGGCGATGAAGACCAACCCGAAACTGAAGGTGATGGTGAACGGCGGCTACTACGACCTGGCGACGCCGTTCTTTGCGGCGCAGTACGAGGACAAGCATCTGCCCATCGAGCAGCGGCTGGCGGCGAACATCCAGTACCACTGGTATGAGTCGGGGCACATGGTGTACGTCAGGACCTCGGCGCTGAAACAACTGCACGATAACGTGGCGGCGTTTATCAGGAGCACCGAGTAAAGCCAGGGGCGGCTCCAGAGCTCAGAGCACAGAGTACAGAACGCAAAGCACCGGTTTCAGGCTGATGCCGAACCCAGATTCCGGACGGTTCTGCGCCCTGTTTTCTGCGGTAGACTCGGAGCACATGTCGGAGTTCCTCCTCTTTCATGGCGTCGCCATCGTCGTGCTGATTC
>JASHRH010000289.1 GCA_030037475.1 Acidobacteriaceae bacterium | reverse complement strand
TTGCTTGTAAGTCCCGAACAGTTGCGGGGCAAACAGGCGGGTCAGCAAGATGGGGATCAAGAAAGTGGCCGCAAAGCCCGCCACGCGGCCGCACATCAGCACGAAAGTGGGCCGGAAGACCGATTCGGACAGCTCGGGCGGCTGCGCTTCGGGAGGCATCAGGCGAGTTCTCCCTCGGCTTGGGCCATGATCTTAGGAAGCACAGCGGCCAGTGCGAACAGGATGTAAGGGAACCAACTCAGCACCCAGCCGCCGGACAATCCGCAGACCGCGAAAGCCCACAGCGACACCTCCAGTGCCGAGCCCAGCCGTCCGCTGCCCGGGTGACGCTCGCGGGCTTTCCGGGAGCTCCTCCAGGCGCGCAGAAGGGCGCCGGACAGCAGGACTATGTAGGCCAAAAAGCCGAGCAGGCCGGTCTCGCTGAGCGCCTGGATGAAGGTGTTATGGGTGATGAGCGAGTTGGGCGTGTAAACACTATTCGGTGCGTACAAGGGCCAGGCGACCACCGAGCAGCCAATGCCCACGCCGGTCAGCGGATGATCCATGAACATGTTCCATCCGGCCTCGAAAGTCTCGATGCGCTGCTGGAAGTCCACGTCCGTGCCCAGCGCCGAAAAGCCCGCCCCGCGCGTCCAGCCATAGGCCAGAAAAAGCGCCGTACCAGCGAGGATGACGATCGAGAGGGCCAGCGCCGGCGCGCTGCGCCACTTCCAGCCCAGCAATACGGCCACTGCCAGCAATCCCAGCAGGCCGCCGCGCGAGAAGGACAGGTAAACCGCGGCGATGTACAGCGCCACAGTGGCCGCAAGCAAAAGTTTCGAGGACCTGCGGCTGCTTGCCGCCAGACAGGCGGCCAGCGGCACCAGAATCACCAGGCTGTAGGCCATCTCATTGGGATTGGCGAAGATGCCCACCCAGCCGGCGCGCCCCTCCACCACGTGGCCCTGCACGTAGTTGGAGATGGTTCCCACGGCCGGAAACAGCGCTCCCAAAACCATCGTCCACATCAGGGCGCGCAGCCGCCGCTCGGTATCCACGGTGTGCAGGATCAGCAGGTAGACAACGGTGAATTTGACCAGGGTCAGCGCATTCTCCAGTGCATAGCGCATCCACAGCGCTCCCAAGCAGGACAACAGCGCCATGCCCACAAACGCAAACAACAAGTAGGTGTCCGGCCAGACCAGTTCAGCGCCGCTCCGGCTCCAGAGCCGCTCAATCACCACTGCCGCGACGCCCACTCCTCCCAGGACGTACATCGGCCCTTGATTGGTCAGAAAGGGAATCTCCTGCCCGATCTGCGAATACAGCGCCAGGATGAACAGCAGCACCAGAGCGAAAGGAACCGCCGAATGGCGGCTGCGCTCGGCCGCGACGGGCCGGACTCCGGTCTGCGGTCTTACGGCCGCGAATGCGACACGAGACTGAATGTATTCAGGCATGCACTCCTCTCCCGCACTCCGCGATAAAGATCCTTGATCTGATCCGCCCGCTCGGCCAGCATGGAGACGATTCGTCCCGCCGCGCGCCCGTCCCATTTTTCCGGCGTGTGCCCGGCCACGGCCGCCCCATCCAGAATCTGCGCCACTCGCGCCACGATCCGCTGCGGAGCCGTTCCCACCAGGCAGTTGGTGCCTGCGCTGATGGTGACTGGACGCTCGGTGTTATCGCGCAGCGTCAGACACGGAATCTGCAGCGCGGTGGTTTCTTCCTGCACGCCGCCCGAGTCGGTCAGCACGAAGGCGGCCTGCTGCATCAGCTTGATGAAGTCCACATATCCGAGCGGCTCAATCGCCAGCAGGCCGGCGAGCGATTGCCGTGCCGCGGGGAACTGCTCCAGGCGCGCCGCCGTCCGGGGATGCACCGGAAAGACGATCGGAATCCTGTGCTGAATCTCCTCCAGCGCGCCGGCAATCCCGGCAAATGACCCTGGGTCGTCCACGTTGGATGGGCGGTGCAGCGTCAGCAGGGCGTAGTTGCGCGGCGTTAGGCCCAGGCCGGAAACGATGGCCGAGTGGGCGATTTTGGCGGCATTGTTGCGCAGCGAATCCATCATCACATTCCCGGCAAAGAAAATTTGCTCCTGCCGTTTCCCTTCCCGAAGAAGATTGGTCTCCGCGCTCGGCTCGGTGATGAACAGGAAGTCGGAGATGGCGTCGGTCAGCACGCGGTTAATTTCTTCCGGCATCTCACGGTCGAAGCTGCGTAGCCCTGCTTCCACATGCGCCACCGGATATCCCAGCGTGACGGCGCTCAGAGCGGCGGCCAGAGTGGAATTTACATCTCCGACCACCAGCACGAGGTCCGGCTGTATTTCCCGCAGAACCGGCTCCAGGCGCTGCATCACTTGCCCAGTCTGATGGGCATACGTCCCCGAGCCCACGTCGAGAGAAACGTCCGGCTCCGGAATCTCGAGATCCCGAAAAAACAGATCGGACATGGCGCGGTCATAATGCTGGCCGGTGTGCACCAGAATGGGCTCAATCTGGGCGTGCCGCTTCATTTCCGAGAGCAGCGGCGCAATCTTGATGAAGTTTGGCCGGCATCCGGCAATGTTCACAATCCGGAGGGTCATGCTCGTGTCTCCGCCGTTGAGATTTCCGGGACGCTCGCACAGCACCGCCTGAGGCCGTGGTCCTGCGTGCAGGGTGCTGCCCAATCGAGCCACCCGCTCAGGTGGCAGCTCATGATTGGCGGGGAAAGCGCTCCCCGGCCGTCCACCCACGATCGCTCCCAAAGAACCCTCCGCGGAATGGCCAGGGAGGCGCAAACCCCACTGGCCCGATGGGGGCAGGTCGTGTAGCCGTAGCGGTAGCCGGCCTGCGCGGCAAGCTCCAGGACCTGGGCGTCGAAGTGGCCATCCGGATATGCCACGTGGCGGATGGGAACGTGCAAGTGCATCTCCAATTCGCGGCGTGATGCTTCGAGCTGCCGGGCAATCTCCAGAGGCGTTTCATTGGTGAGCACCGGATGGGTGGCGGTATGCGAGCCCACTGTGATCAGGCCGGACTGTTGCATTTGGGCGAGCATCTCCCAGTTCATCATTTGCTCTTGCGTTTCGGGACGCGCCTCGCGGTGCTCCTCAGAGTGAGCCTTGGATTGCGCCGCGGGACCATCCGCCAGCAAAGGCGCCTGCGGATGCGGTCCTCGGGCGGCCAATTGCCGCAAGACCCGGAGCAAATCCTTCTGCGGCAGCCCGGTCAGCAGCGCTCGAACAGCCTCATACGGGCCGGCCCCGTGCGAGGCTAGCTGCGCGGCTTTTGCCGGGCTGATCCCGGAGTCCTCCAGCACCGCCATCAGCCCAGGCGCGCCTCGTCTCGAGGCGAACCATTGCAGAAGCTCGGCATAGAGCCGGTCGTGCAGGGGAAGCTGCGCCGTGCCGGCCGGTTCTGTGATTACGAACACCGCGGCAGGTATTCCCCTC
>JASHRH010000288.1 GCA_030037475.1 Acidobacteriaceae bacterium | reverse complement strand
GAGCCACATTCGCAGCCCTGGCCCCGCTGCTGTTCGCTGCCCCGGACGCTTCAGAAACCCTCAGACGCGAAGCCACCTCCTCGCAAACCGGCACTCTGGTCTTCTTCGCACTGTTTCTGTTCCTCTACGTCGGTGTGGAGAACGCCGTCGGCGGCTGGATCGCCACCTACGCTCATCGCTTCAGCGGAATGACGCTGGCCGCAGCCAGCCTGACTGTTTCCATCTACTGGCTGGCGCTCCTCACCGGCCGCGGACTCGGCTCGCTCGCCCTGCGCCCGCTCTCCGACCGCGCGGTGCTGCTCTCAGGCCTGATATTGGCCCTGGTCGCCGTTGCCCTGCTCGTCCTGCCGCATTCTTCCGCGGTGGTGCTGGCAGCGGTCGCCGCTGCCGGAGCCGGCTTTGGTCCGGTCTTTCCCCTGGGAGTTTCCCGCATGCTCGCGCGCGTGAGCGACCATCGCCCCACTGGCTGGGTCTTTGCCATGTGTGCCGGCGGCGGAGCTGTGCTTCCCTGGCTCACCGGGCTGGTTTCCACTGGCTCCGGATCGCTGCGGATCGGGTTTGCCATCCCCGTCGCGGCGCTTGCGGTGATCCTGGCGCTGGCCCTGAGCGAAAACGCCGCGTTAGGCAAGCCCGCGCCGGCTGCGCAGCAAAGGGTCTGAGGCCCAAAGAACTAGAGCTTCTCGTAGAAATCGCAGGCCGAGCAGGAGATGTAGACTCCGCCCGGAATCCCGCGCTCACGGTCCTTCACGCGCTTCACAATGCGCGTCGGTTTGGAGCACTTCGGGCAGTCGGTGCTCTTGGTGGTGTCCATCATCTTTCTGCGGTCGGCGGTCTTGGCAATCTTCGCCATGGCGGAAACTCCTGAAAAATCTCGTGCGCTGGCTCCTCACGCGCAGCGTACCGGCTTCGCGAAAATTCGCCTGATCGATGCAGGGACTTGTGCGGGAAGCCGCTCCGGCCCTTGCCAGAGCACGCTGTCTACGATTTTACATGACCCCTGGCTGTCCCCCTCGACCGGTGTGCGCGTGACAAACGTCACTGAGCCCCGCTCCTCTTCCCACTAGCTTCAAAACAGGAGAAGCGGCATGAGCACGCAGGTCCTGGAGCCCGCCCCCACCACGCCCCTCAAAAAGCCCGTCATCCGCCGATCCGCGCCCGACCGTTCGCAGGCAATCCGCCGCACCGCGCAGTGGATCTTCGTCGCCCTGAATGCCTGGATCGGGATCCAGTTCTACCTCTGGGTGCGCTGGTACGAGCGCGGCGGCGCCGGCTGGCACGTCGCGCGCCCCGTCGGCGTTGAGGGCTGGCTGCCCATCGCCGGGCTGATGAACCTGAAGTACTTCGCCGTCACCGGCCATGTCCCGCCCATCCATCCGGCGGCCATGTTCCTGCTGATCGCGTTCCTGCTGATGAGCGCACTCGCCAGGAAAGCCTTCTGCGCCTGGCTCTGCCCCGTCGGCACCTTGTCGGAATACCTCTGGAAGCTGGGCCGCAAAGTTTTCGGCTGCAATCTCCGGCCGCCGCGCTGGCTCGACATTCCCCTGCGCGGGCTGAAATACCTGCTGCTCGGCTTCTTCGTGTACATCATCGCCAGCATGTCAGCCGAGGCGCTGGCCGGATTCATGCTCTCGCCCTACGGCATGGTGGCCGACGTCAAGATGCTGAACTTCTTCCGCACGCTGACGCTCACCGGTGTCATCGTGCTCTCGGTCCTCGCGCTGCTCTCCATGCTGGTCCAGAACTTCTGGTGCCGCTATCTCTGTCCCTACGGCGCGCTCATGGGCCTGGTTTCGCTTGTCAGCCCGCTCAAAGTCCGGCGTGATCCCGACGCCTGCATCGACTGCGGCAAGTGCGCGCGCGTCTGCCCGGCGCATCTCGCCGTGGACAAGCTGGTGCAGATCCGCTCGGTCGAGTGCAGCGCGTGCATGGCCTGCGTCGCGGCCTGCCCGGTCGAGCACGGCCTGCAGCTCGCGGCCCTCCCCCGCAAATCCGCCTTGGTGGCCGAGCGCTGGCGCGGCCGCATTGCTGGTCCGCGCGCCGTGGCTGCGATGCTCGCCGTCCTCTTCGTCGGAATGGTGCTGGTCGCCCGCGCCACCGGCCACTGGCGGATGCATCTGCCGCAGAGCATCTACATGCAGCTGGTTCCCAATGCGAACCAGGTCAGCCATCCCGGTATGGATGGGCCGGATACGACGATGGAGGGGGTGCGGTAGCCGGGAGTCAGGAGTCGGTAGTCAGGAGTCAGACTCGGTACACTGTTGGGCTGCCTCATCTGCTCGCCGCTATGATCTTCTCAGTGACGGCAACCGCACAGCGACGGCTCGGGCGCGTAAGACCAAAGTCCCGCCGCAAATCCCGCCTTCTTTCCGCTCTTCGCTGGCTTGTCCTGGTCCTCGCTGGCCTTTGGCTCCTGGCCGCGCTCATGCTCGTTGCCCTCCGCTGGATCGATCCGCCGACGACTGCGGTCCACGTGGAGCGCCGGGTTGAGGCGTGGCTGCGCGGCAAGCCGTATCGCGAGCGCTGCGAATACGTCCCGCTCAGCCGCATTTCGCCCAACCTCCAGCACGCCGTCATCGCCGCCGAGGACGCGCGCTTCTACCAGCACCACGGCTTCGACTGGCACCAGATCCGCCTCGACGCCGACGAGGACATGGACGGCGGCCGCCTGCGCGGCGCGTCTACGCTCGATCAGCAACTGGTGAAGAATCTCTTCTTCGGCACCGGCCGCTCGATCCTGCGCAAGGCCGCCGAGGCCTCGCTGGTCCCCGTTGCCGAGCTGGTGCTGGGCAAGCGCCGCATTCTGGAGCTGTACCTGAATGAGGTCGAGTGGGGACCGGGCGTCTACGGCGCGGAGGCGGCCTGCCAATACTGGGACCGCACCTCAGCCCACGCCATCGGCCGCGACGACGCCGCGCGGCTGGCGGCGATCCTGCCCGCTCCGCTGCATCGCCGCCCAGACCGCATGAACCGCTACAGCGCTCTGATCGAACAGCGCATGGCGCAGATGGGGTGGTGAAGATTTAATCGTGGTCGTGGTGGTGCTTCCGCCAATTCCAGTAGGCTCGCTGGTCGGCCTTGCTGCGGTGGTCGTAATCCACATGACTGCGATGCGTTGCGCCCTCCCACTGGACGTAATAGGTTTCCTCGCCCGGTCCCCACTGCCGGTGGGGGACGCACCCCGTCGCGAGCAGCGGAATCATCAACGCCGGAATGAGCAACAACCGACCCAATTTCCTCATATTTGATCCTTTTCAATCTCTGGATTGTCTGAACATCCAATGCCAGGATGCGCGGGATCGGTAAGGTGTTGTTCGGGCGCCACGGCTGCGTGAGCTTTTTGAACTACGGCTCCGGCTGTAGTTCCAGCTCTTCCAAGCGCCGCAGCTTGTAGATCGCGATCGAGACAATCCAGCTCAGCGCGAACAGCGCGACAATGCAATACCCGAGGAATCCGAAGTTCTGGTTGAGGCGATCGACCACGCCCCAGAAAGCTCCCTGAAGATGCAGTTGCCCGCTGAGCAACCCCAGCGCTTCGACGCCGCCAACCACCAGCGCGACGGCGACGGAAACCGACGTGATCGTGAGGTTGTAGTAGAGCTTCCGGATCGGCTTGATGTACGCCCATCCATACGCGCCGAGCATCAGGATGTTGTCGGTTGTATCGACCAGCGACATTCCCGCGGCGAACAGAACCGGAAAGACGAGCACCGACCAGAGCGACAGCCCGCGGGAGGCTTCGGCGGCGGAGATGCCGAGGAGGCCGATTTCCGTTGCGGTGTCGAAGCCGAGGCCGAAAAGGACGCCGAGCGGGTACATGTGCCAGCTTCGCCGGATCAGCGCGAAGATGGGGCGGAAGATGCGGGCGAGGAATCCGCGGTTCGCGAGCAGCAGGTCGAGATCTTCATCCACGTACGGCTCGCCGTTTCGGACGCGACTGAAGGTCTGATAGACGGAGCGCAGAATGACAAGATTCACCAGCGCAATCGCGAGCAGGAAGACGGAGGAAACCACAGTCCCGATGACGCCGCCGATGGTTCGGTAGTGAACCAGATGCTGCTGGAGTCCAAGCGCGGCGGCAGCAATGGCCAGCGAGCCCAGGACCACGATGGTCGAGTGGCCCAGCGAGAACATGAAGCCGATCGCGACGGGGCGTTTCCCTTCCTGCATCAGCTTGCGGGTGACGTTATCGATGGCGGCGATATGATCGGCGTCGACGGCGTGGCGCAATCCGAAGCTGTACGCCAAAAAAGCCGTGCCGAGCAGGACCGGAAAATGATGGAACGCGGCGATGGCCCAGAGCCACGCGCCCGCATTGAAGAGGATCAGGATGCCGTAGATGCCGGCGACCTTGCCGCGAACATGATCGGCACGGTCGCTGAAGAGATGGTGGAGCGCGGAGGGCATCGAAGATTCCTGGAACGGCAGGCGTCGGTACACTGAGGCCGCTGCTCCAATTCTAGCGGGGGGGCTGCTCCGGCGATGTGACGCATCTCACCGGCAGCGGCTGGCGTTGCGAAACATGCCGGCGGCGCGAAAGAATGGGAGGGCCGCAGAACCGGGCCTCTGGAATCTCGAACGGAATTTCTGAATTGCTTCAGAAAACATCCCTCAGGGGCTCAGGCCCTGTGGATTATGACAGCTTTAGCGGCACGGCTGAAGCCGTGCCCTTTCAAAATGGCAGGTGAATCAGAGCTTGCCAACAGGAGATGCCGATGCAACTGGGAATGATCGGGCTGGGCAGGATGGGCTCTTTTATGGTGCAGCGGCTGCTGAAGGCCGGTCACGAGTGCGTCGTCTATGACGCGCACGCCGAGGCAATGCAGCCTCTGGCGGCGAAGGGCGCGACGCCGTCGCAGAGCCTCGATGATTTCGCGAAGAAGCTGAAGGCCCCGCGGGCCGTCTGGCTCATGGTCCCGGCGGCGGTGGTCGATTCGGTGCTGGTCTCGCTGGTCCAGGTCCTGGCGTCCGGAGACATCGTCATCGACGGCGGCAATTCCTATTACCACGACGACATTCGCCGCGCCGGCGAGCTGAAGACGAAGGGAATCCATTACGTCGATTGCGGGACCAGCGGCGGAGTATGGGGGCTGGAGCGAGGCTACTGCCTGATGATTGGCGGCGAAGAAGACGTGGTGCAGCACCTGGACCCGATCTTCAAATCGCTGGCGCCCGGAGTGAGCGCGGCGGCCAGAACGCCGAAACGCACCGGCGAGCCGTCGACCGCGGAGAATGGCTACCTGCGCTGCGGGTCGAACGGCGCGGGTCACTTTGTGAAGATGGTCCACAACGGCATCGAGTACGGAATGATGGCCGCGATCGCCGAGGGGATGAACATCATCCACCATGCGAACGCCGGGAAAGCGAAGCAGGAAGTGGACGCGGAGACGACGCCCCTGCGGCATCCGGAGCTCTATCAATACGACATCGACATGGCGCAGGTGGCGGAGGTCTGGCGGCGCGGCAGCGTGATCGGCTCCTGGCTGCTGGACCTGACGGCGGCGGCGCTGGCTGAAAACCCGCAGCTCTCGGAGTTCGCCGGGCGCGTCTCGGATTCAGGCGAGGGGCGCTGGACTGTGCAGGCGGCGATCGACGAGGGCGTGTCGGCGCCGGTGATCAGCGCGGCGCTCTATGCGCGGTTTGCCTCGCGCGGCGCGGAGGAGTACGCGGACCGGCTGCTCTCCGCCATGCGATATGAGTTTGGGGGGCATAAGGAGAAGAGCAGCGGCCAGGGATAAAGCGGTTGGCAGTCAGGAATGAGACGGCTTGTGTGCCCACCCTGTCGCCTGAGCGGCGACAAGGGTGGGGCACCCGTTAGTATGAACAGGATGAGGCCTTCGCTGCCCGATCGTGCCACGTTCCTGCGGCTGGCGCGCACCCATACTCTGGTTCCGCTCTACCGAACGCTGACAGCGGACCTGGAGACGCCGGTCTCGGCGTTCCTGCGCGTCGCGGCAACGGAGCCGGAATGCTTTCTGCTGGAATCGGTGGAAGGCGGCGAGCGGCTGGGGCGTTACACCTACATTGGGATTCGGCCCAGCCGGCGGATCGTCTCGCATGGGCGCGAGATCGAGATTACGGAACACGGAAAAACGCGGCGGCTAACGGGCGATGTCTTCGCTCTGCTGCGGGATGCGCTGAGCGGACATACCCCGGCGCGCATTGCCGCGCTGCCGCCCTTCACCGCGGGTGCGGTCGGCTTCCTTTCGTATGACGTGGTGCGGCAAATCGAACGCCTGCCGGTACGGACCGAGGACGATCTCGGGCTTCCCGATGCCTGCCTGATGTTCTTCGACGAAGTGCTGGCCTTCGATCACGTAAAGAAGGAAATTCTGCTGGTCGTGACCGCGGATTTGCGGCGGCACAAGCCGCAGGCCGCGTACGCGGACGCGGTGAAGCGGCTGGATCGGCTGGAGCGGCGGCTGGCGCGTCCGCTGCCGAAGCTGACGGCGAGGAAACCGAGGGGCAAGCTGCGGTTTGTACCGTGTACGAAGAAGTCCGCCTATCTGAAAGCGGTCGATCGGGCAAAGGATTACATCGCGGCAGGCGATGTTTTCCAGGTCGTGTACTCGCAGAGGTTTGAGGTTGAACCCGGCGTCGATCCGTTCGCCGTTTACCGCGCTCTCCGGATCGTGAATCCTTCGCCCTACATGTATTTCCTGCGGTTTGGGCGCAGAGTTCCAGGTAAAGGAACCGCGAAAGAGGAAACCACGCACATCGTCGGGTCGTCGCCGGAGATGCTGGTGCGCGTGGAGGGACGGAAGATCGAGTACCGGCCGATCGCCGGCACCCGGCCGCGCGGCGCGTCCGAGACAGCCGACCTTGCAGTCGAGCAGGAGATGCTCACCGACGAGAAAGAGCGAGCCGAACATGTGATGTTGGTGGATCTGGGCCGGAACGACGTGGGCCGGGTGAGCGAATACGGGTCCGTCAAAGTGACGGATCTGATGTTCGTGGAGCGGTACTCGCACGTGATGCACCTGGTGAGCGCGATTGAGGGGCGGCTGAAGGCGGAGTTGAGCGCCGTGGATGCGCTGCGGTCGTGTTTCCCCGCGGGAACGCTGAGCGGGGCTCCGAAGATCCGGGCAATGGAGATTATTGAGGAGCTGGAACCGACGCGGCGCGGCATCTACGGCGGGTCGGTGCTGTACGCCGATTACTCCGGTAACCTGACGTCCTGCATTGCCATCCGGACGCTCCTGGTGGAGGGGAATCAGGGCTATATTCAGGCGGGTGGAGGCATTGTCGCCGACTCGATCCCCGAGATGGAATATCAGGAGAGCCTGAACAAGGCGCGGGCGGTGGTGCGGGCCATTGAGCGGGCGCGGGGGGTCTGAGCGTCCTTTTTTCTGGGCTTCTTTATATTTCCTGGAATACAGTATTGGCCGACGCCCTGCCCCCGGCAGACTGGGCGGCGGAGAAAATCCCCCTGTTGAGACAACCCTTTTCCTGAGCGGAGGCATCTACCCAATGCTCCGTTTCATACCATTTCCAGGGGTTCGCTCCCCCTTCGAGCGAATTCCGGGAGAGAAATTCAGGGCGTAACCCACGCAGGAGACCCATCATGGCGACCGCAGTCCAGCCCACACCCAAAGCCAAAGCCAGCGCGAAGGCCCAGTCCGACAACGGCAAAGGCCCGGATCTTCCCGTGCCGGATTATCTGACGGCCATCCTGCAGGGGCTGCAGAGCATGAAGGATGGCGACTTCAGCGCGCGGTTGCCGGTCGAATGGACGGGGCTTGCGGGTAAGATTGCCGACCACTTCAATGACATCGTTGCCGCCAACGAACAGATGGCGCGGGAACTGCAGCGCGTCGGCCAGGCTGTGGGCAAGGAGGGCAAGAGCCGCGAGCGCATTCGTGTGCTGCCTCGCCACCGGGGATCCTGGGGCGAGATGGAAACCTCGGTAAACACGCTCATCGAGGACCTGATGCGGCCCACAACCGAAGTCACCCGGGCGATCGCGGCCGTGGCCCAGGGGAATCTGACCCAGACGGTGCGGCTGGATGTGGACGGACGGCCGTTGCAGGGCGAGTTCCTGCGCTCGGCCAACATCGTGAACACGATGATTCAGCAGTTGGGCGTCTTCACCGCGGAAGTGACGCGCGTGGCCCGCGAAGTGGGTACCGAAGGCAAGCTGGGCGGCCAGGCCAATGTGCCGGGCGTGGCCGGAACCTGGAAAGAGCTGACGGACAGCGTGAACGCCATGGCGTCGAACCTGACCGGGCAGGTGCGCAACATCGCGGAAGTGACGACGGCGGTGGCGAGCGGCGATCTTTCGCGCAAAATCACCGTGGACGTGAGGGGCGAGATCCTGCAACTGAAGGAAACCATCAACACGATGGTGGATCAGCTGCGGTCGTTTGCCTCGGAAGTGACGCGCGTGGCCCGCGAAGTGGGCACGGACGGGAAGCTGGGCGGCCAGGCTGTGGTGCCGGGCGTGGCTGGAACCTGGAAAGACCTGACCGACAGCGTGAATGCCATGGCCGGCAACCTGACCGCGCAGGTGCGCAACATCGCTGAGGTGACCACGGCTGTGGCGCGCGGCGACCTCTCGCGCAAGATCACGGTGGATGTCCGCGGCGAGATTCTTCAGCTGAAAGACACCATCAACACGATGGTGGACCAGCTGAACGCGTTTGCCGGCGAAGTGACGCGCGTGGCCCGCGAAGTGGGCACCGAAGGGCGGCTGGGCGGTCAGGCGCAGGTGCCTGGCGTGGCTGGAACGTGGAAGGACCTGACCGACAATGTCAACTTCATGGCCTCGAACCTGACGGGGCAGGTGCGCAACATCGCGGAAGTGGCAACCGCCATTGCGAACGGCGACCTTTCGCGCAAGATCACCGTGGACGTGCGCGGCGAAATCCTCCAGCTGAAGGAAACGCTGAACACCATGGTGGATCAGCTACGGTCGTTTGCGGCGGAAGTGACGCGCGTGGCTCGCGAAGTGGGCACGGAAGGCAAGCTGGGCGGCCAGGCCAACGTGCCGGGCGTCGCCGGAACGTGGAAAGACCTGACCGACAACGTGAACTCCATGGCTGGCAACCTGACCGGCCAGGTGCGTAACATCGCCGAAGTGACCACCGCTGTGGCGCGCGGCGACCTTTCGCGCAAGATCACCGTGGACGTGAAGGGCGAGATTCTGGAGCTGAAGAACACCATCAACACCATGGTGGATCAATTGAACGCCTTCGCCGCCGAGGTGACGCGCGTGGCCCGCGAAGTAGGCACGGAAGGCAAGCTGGGCGGTCAGGCCGCGGTGCCGGGCGTGGCCGGAACCTGGAAGGACCTGACCGACTCCGTGAACTTTATGGCCGCCAACCTCACCGGCCAGGTGCGCAACATCGCCGAAGTGGCGACCGCCGTAGCCAGAGGCGACCTGTCGCGCAAAGTCGCGGTCGACGTGAAGGGCGAGATTCTGGAGCTGAAGGACACCATCAACACCATGGTGGACCAGCTGAACGCGTTTGCCGGCGAAGTGACGCGCGTGGCTCGCGAAGTGGGCACCGAAGGCAAGCTGGGCGGCCAGGCACAGGTGGCTGGAGTCGGCGGCATCTGGAAGGATTTGACCGACAACGTGAACTCGATGGCCTCAAACCTGACCGGGCAGGTGCGCAACATCGCCGAGGTAGCAACCGCTATTGCGAGTGGCGACCTCTCGCGCAAAATCACCGTGGATGTGAGTGGCGAGATTCTGCGGCTGAAAGAGACCATCAACACGATGGTGGATCAGCTGAACCGCTTCGCCGGCGAGGTGACGCGCGTGGCCCGCGAAGTGGGCACCGAAGGGCGGCTGGGCGGCCAGGCGAACGTGCCGGGCGTGGCCGGAACCTGGAAGGACCTGACCGACAACGTGAACTCCATGGCGTCGAACCTGACGGCGCAGGTGCGCAACATCGCCGAGGTGACGACCGCCGTGGCTCGCGGCGACCTCTCGCGCAAGATCGCCGTCGACGTGAAGGGCGAAATTCTGGAGCTGAAGAACACCATCAACACGATGGTGGATCAGCTCAACGCCTTCGCCGCCGAAGTGACGCGCGTGGCCCGCGAAGTAGGCACGGAGGGCAAACTGGGCGGCCAGGCCGCGGTGCCGGGCGTGGCCGGAACCTGGAAGGACCTGACCGACAACGTGAACGTGATGGCCGCCAATCTGACCGAGCAGGTGCGCGGCATCGTGAAGGTAGTGACGGCCGTCGCTAACGGCGACCTGAAGCAGAAGCTCACGGTGAATGCCAAGGGCGAGGTGGCGGCCCTGGCCGAGACCATCAACAACATGACCGGCACGCTGGCGACCTTCGCCGACCAGGTGACCACGGTGGCCCGCGAGGTGGGCGTGGAAGGACGGCTGGGCGGGCAGGCAAACGTCCCCGGCGCGGCCGGCACGTGGAAGGATCTGACCGGCAACGTGAACCTGCTGGCCGACAACCTGACCAATCAGGTGCGCGCCATCGCCGAAGTGGCGACCGCCGTGACCAAGGGCGATCTGACACGGTCGATTCAGGTGGAAGCCCGCGGCGAAGTAGCCGAGTTGAAAGACAACATCAACACGATGATCGACAACCTGCGCCTGACCACGGACCGCAACACCGAGCAGGACTGGCTGAAGACCAACCTGGCGCGCTTCACCGGCATGCTGCAGGGACAGCGCGACCTGGGCACAGTCGGCCGTACGTTGCTGTCGGAGCTCGTGCCGCTGGTGAACGCGCAGCAGGGCGTGATTTACCAAACTGAAAGCGACGACCCGCGCACGCTGGTGCTGCTTTCGGCTTTCGCGAACACGAAGGACGGGTATCAGGCAGAGGTCGGAGTGGGCGAGGGCCTGATCGGCCAGTGCGCGGCGGAGAAGCGCCGCATGCTGATTACGGAACTGCCAAAGACCGCCGTTCCCATTCGGTCTGGCCTCTTCCAGGCCGTGCCGCGGAATGTCATCGTCCTGCCGGTGCTGTTTGAGGACCGGGTGAAAGCAATCATCGAGCTGGCCAGCCTGAGCGCCTTCACCGCGTCGCACCTGGCCTTCCTCGAGCAACTGACCGCCTCCATCGGCATCGTGCTCAACTCGATTGAAGCGACGATGCAGACCGAGGCCCTCCTGAAGCAGTCGCAGCAACTGGCGACTGAATTGCAGACACAGCAGAAAGAGCTGCAGCAGACCAACGAGCAACTGGCGCAGAAAGCGCAGCAACTGGCCGAGCAGAACTCCGAAGTGGAACGCAAGAACCAGGAAATCGAGCAGGCGCGCAGGGCGCTGGAAGAAAAGGCTCGCGAGCTGGCGCTGACCTCGAAGTACAAGTCGGAATTCCTGGCCAACATGTCGCACGAGCTCCGCACGCCGCTGAACAGCATCCTGGTGCTGGGCCAGCAACTGGCGGAGAACCCGGACGGCAACCTGAGCGCGCGGCAGATCGAGTTCGCGCGCACGATTCATGGCGCGGGAACAGACCTGCTCAACCTGATCAGCGACATTCTGGATCTGTCGAAGATCGAGTCGGGCACCGTTTCGGTCGAGCCGGAAGAACTGTTCTTCGGCAGCCTGCTGGAAGCGGTCTCGCGGCCGTTCCGGCATGAGGCTGAGAATCGCAAGCTGTTCTTCGAAGTCAAGGGCGATCCGAAGCTCGGCCGCAGCCTGGTGACCGATCCGCGGCGCCTGCAACAGGTGCTCAAGAACCTGCTCTCCAATGCGTTCAAATTCACGGAGCAGGGCGGCGTGCGGCTGACGGTCTCCAGCGCCCCTTCGGGCTGGAGTCCCGATCATCCAATTCTTTCCGGCGCTGGATCGGTGGTGGCCTTCGAGGTGTCGGATACCGGCATCGGCATTCCGCCCGAGAAGCAGCGCATCATCTTCGAGGCTTTCCAGCAGGCCGATGCGGGAACCAGCCGCAAGTAC
>JASHRH010000287.1 GCA_030037475.1 Acidobacteriaceae bacterium | reverse complement strand
GCCAGCAGGCGCACCCCAATATCGTGCGCGCCATCGACTCGGGGCTCGATGAGCAGCGCATGCCCTGGCTGCTGAGCGAATTCGTCGCGGGCGGAGACCTGCAAAGCGCGCTGCGCGGGCTCGATCTGTTGCCCCCCGCAGTGGTGGTGCCGTTGGTGCTGGCGATCCTGAGCGGGCTCGAGCATCTTCACGCCCATCGGATCATTCATCGGGATTTGAAGCCTGCCAACATCCTGCTCACCGGCCCGCTGCCCGGCAGGGCTGGCGCGACCGGACTGCCGGTTCCGAAGATTTCCGATCTCGGTCTCGCCTTGTGCTACGGTGCCGCCGGCGGGACGCGGCTCACGCGGCCTGGCGATCGTTTTGGAACCCCGATGTTCATGGCGCCCGAGCAGATCCGGGATGCGCGCCATGCGCGCGAGCCTGCCGATCTTTATGCCGTCGGTGTAATGCTCTACTATCTGCTCACCGACCATTACACCTTTCCAATGCCCGCGTGGGCGCAGACTGGCTTCGCCGCGGCGCCAGGGCCTGAGTCGATCCAGAGTTCGTACGCCGAGCTTGATGCGGTGCAACGCGATCGCGGAAGCTCGCAGGCGGCGAGAGTGGATCCGCTGCAGCTGATCCTGGAAAGCGATCCGGTGCCCGTTCGGCAACGCAATCCGCTGCTGGGCGAGTCTCTGGCCGCCGTCGTGGACCAGGCGGTCCGCAAGGATCCGGCGGCGCGCTTTGGCAGCGCGAGCGCCTTCCGGATCGCGCTGAGCGCAGTGCAGTGAGCGCCCCGCGGTCCTGGAATGCGCTCATACAGGCGCTGCGGCGGCAAGCCGCGGTGCATTCGACCGCGCAGTCTTCCAACCCCAGGTATCAGCTCGAGTGCCCGGCTGAGCACGTGTGCGCGATCACGGACGCCGGCTCGTTGCGGGAGCGCAACGAGGACTGTATCTATATCTCGTCGGATACCGGCACTCTGATCGTCGCTGACGGCATGGGCGGACACGCCGGAGGTGCATTGGCCGCTCGGCTGGCGGTCAAAGCGTGTGCGCAGTTTCTGGCAGCCGCACGAGCGGTGCGAGAGTCTGAGCCCACGCAGTCCGAAACGCAGCTGCGCGGCGCCTTGGCCTTCGCACATGGGCGGCTGCGTGAAGTGCAGGCGGGTTGGGATGGTCAACCGATGGGTTGCACGCTCATCGCGGCGATCGTTCAGGGTGCACACCTGAGTTTGGCGCACATCGGCGACGTGCGTGGATATCTCTACTCGAGCAGCAGGCTCCGCCAGCTCACCGAGGATCACACACGAGTCGGGCAGCTCGTGGCGCTCGGGCTGCTCACGGAAGAGGAGGCGCGGCGACACCCGCTGCGCAATGAGGTGCTCCAGGCGCTTGGAATGCCCATCGTGCCGGAGCCGGGCTGTTGCAGCGTCGAGCTGCGAGCAGGCGACCGGGTGCTGCTGTGCTCCGACGGGCTCTGGGAGATGCTTCCCTTCGAGCGGCTACAGGCATCGCTCGCCAGCCCCGGCTCCGTGCGGGAGGTCGCGCTCAGCTGCGTCAGGCACGCGAATGAGGCCGGCGGCCGCGACAACATCTCGGTCGCACTCCTTCAGTTTTGATCTATATTCAAAGGCGGGGGTGCATCGTGTTTACTCAAGACGCCCAGCAGATCATCGAGCGGGCCAAGGACCTCGCGGTCTCGAAGGGGGACCAGCGTCTCGCTCTGGAAGTACTGGCAACAGCCCTGGCCGCGGACCCGCGCGGAGCCCTCATGCTGGCCGCTTGCCTCGGGGTAAAGCCCGAGGCGCTCAGCCAGCTGTTCCCACCTCTGGAGGTGCGCGAACGTTGCAGCGGCAAGCTGCCCCTGGCCGAGGAGCTGCGTGCCGCCGTCTCACAGGCCGAAGTACTGGCCAGCAAGCTTCCGCCGCCCGGGAAACCCTCCGCGATCGACCTGCCACACCTGGCCGCGGCGATCGCGCTGTGCCTGCCGCGCGCGGCGAACCGGCCCGTGCCACTGGACGAAGCCGCGCTGTGTCGCTTGATTCCCCAATGGTTCGCCGCAGGGGGTGATGCGGCCGGCCTGGGCCCGCTGACGCAGAATCTGCGGCGCATGCGCCAGGAGCTGCTCGCCAAAGTCCACGGGCAGGCCCATGCCGTCCATCAGTTCGTGGACGGACTCTTCAACGTCGAGGTCGTGGCAGCCGCCGACACCGCGCGGCGACAACCGGCAGGACTCTTTGTTTTCTGTGGACCGCCTGGCGTGGGCAAGACCTATCTCGCGGAGCTCGGCGCAAATGCTCTGAAGCGGCCGTTCAAGCGCTTCGACATGAGCAGCTACGCACAGCCGCACGAGGCACAGGCGTTGAGCGGCACTCCTCAGATTTACAAGGGTGCTCAGGCCGGGACGCTGACCGATTTCGTGCAGCGCAATCCCAATGCGGTGCTGTTGTTCGACGAGATCGAAAAAGCCCACTACACGGTGGTGCAGCTGTTCCTGCAGCTCCTCGACGCCGGTCGGCTCCAGGACAAGTACACCGAACAGGAGGCCGTGTTCCGCGACACCATCGTGATTTTCACGACCAACGTGGGTCGCCAACTGTACGAGGCGGATCACTCGAGCCACTTGCAGGCGGCGCACGACTCCTTCCACCGCAGCACGGTTCTCGATGCCCTGCGCAGCGAGGTGGATCCGTATACCCACGCGCCGTATCTGCCCGCGGCCATCTGCTCGCGTATGGCGATGGGCTACCCGATCCTCTTCAATCGCCTGCGGGTGGATGATCTGGTGCAGATCGCACGCTCGGAGCTCGAGCGGGTGGCGGCGCTGCTGGCGCGGCAGTACGGTCAGAAATACGAAATCGCGCCGGAAGTGCCGTTGGCCGTCGTGATGCGCGAGGGCGCGAGCACCGATGCCCGCACGATCCGGGCGCAGGCGGAGAGTTTCCTGAAGGAGGAGGTGTTCAAAGCCTGCCAGCTGTTCTCCGATGCGCATATCGATGCGACCTTCAGCGCGCTCCGGCGCGTCCGCGTGGAGCTCGACCAAGTCCACGTGGGCCAGCAGGCCGAGCGATTGTTTCGTGACGAGCAGCGGGCCCGAGTGCTCTATGTAGGCGATGAGCGGATCGGGAGGCTCCTCCAGAGGAAGGCCGGCTCGCTCGAGTGGCGGCTCGCGACCACGCCCGATCAGGTATTTGCGGAGCTGGCGAGGAACGATACGGACCTGGTGCTGATGGATCTGGAACTGCAGAATGCGACTTCGGCGCCGGTTCCGGCGGCCGACATGGCCCAGGGCGGCGCGACACTCCTCAGTCTGGATCACCCGCCGCTCACGGCGCGTCGCTATGCCCCCGGCCAGGCGCTGCTGCAGCAACTGCACGCGCGCGCGCCGGACGTGCCCGTCTTCCTTCATTTGGTGCGCCTGGATGTCGCAGCATCCGGGATGATCGTGGACGATGAATTACTGGCCGCGTGCACCCGTGCGGGTGGTGCCCGCGGTGTGCTGAACACCGATCTGAGCTCGCGACGGGACGAGCTGATCCAGCCGCAGATGGACGCGCTCGCTGCGCAGCTCGGATCGGCCGCGACTCAATTGCGACGGGAGAAGATGGCCGCGGAGCTTGCTTCATCCAACCAGGTTGTGAGCTTTGATACGGCCCCGGCCCTCTCCAAGGACAAGAGCCTCCTGCAGATCCGCTGCCGCAATTTTCGCCTGGCGCGCGCGGTGCGCAGCGGCGATGCCGGGGCCCTGGTCTCGGACGTGGAACGTCCCTCGATCCGCTTTGGAGATGTCATTGGCGCCCAGGCGGCCAAGGAGGCGCTGCAGTTCATCGGCGACTGGTTGCGCGATCCGAAGAAGTTCGCGGCTGCCGGAGTCGAGCCCCCGCGGGGCGTACTCCTGACCGGCCCACCGGGGACGGGCAAGACCATGCTCGCGCGGGCACTGGCCGGGGAATCGCAGTGCGCATTTCTCAGTGAGGCGGCCACCAGCTTCGTGACGCGCTACCAAGGCAGCGGCCCGGAGGCAATCCGCGACCTGTTCGCCCGCGCGCGTCGTTACGCCCCCAGCATCGTGTTCATCGACGAGATAGATGCCATCGGCGGCAATCGCGCCGCCGTGACGCCTGGTCATTCCGGGCACGGAGAGGGGTTGGCGCTCAACCAGCTGCTCGTGGAAATGGACGGCTTCGGGAAATTGGCCTCGCGAGCGGTGATCGTCATCGCAGCGACCAACCGAGTCGAGACGCTCGACCCAGCGCTCCGCCGCCGTTTCAGCCGCTCCATCGAAGTGGAGCTGCCGACGCGCAGCGAGCGTGAGCACTATCTGCGCACGCGGCTCAGGGCCAAGGGAAGCCACACGGTCAGCGACGCCATGCTGGTGCGCCTGGCGGCGCAAGGACAGGGGCTGTCCGTGGCTGATCTCGAGCGCATCCTCGCCCAGGCCACCGTCCGTTCGCTCGGTCAGGGCGGGGTCATTGATGACACCCTTCTCGGCGAGGCCTTCGAGCAGGTGACTCTGGGCGAGGCCAAGGCCGGCAGCGATGGCCTGCGCACTGCGCGTCACGAGGCCGGACACGCCCTCATCATGTGCGCGACCGGCCATCCGCCGATCTACGTCACCATCGTCGGTCGCGGCAACTTCGGCGGCTATGCGGCGCTCGAGGACCAGGAGGAGCGCGGTTCCTACACCCGTCATGACCTGGAGGACCTGATGGCGCAGCTGCTCGGCGGTCGCGAGGCGGAGCGGCTTTACTATGGCGCCGGCGCCGGAGACTCGACCGGACCTTCCAATGACCTGGAGCGTGCCACCCGCATCGCCGAGTCCATGGTATACGACTACGGCATGGTCGAGGAGATCGGATTCGTGAAGATCAACCGCCAGCAGCCGCTGCCGGCCGAGCTGGCCGGCGCCTGCCACGCCGCGGTGCGTCAACTGCTCGCGCAGCAAAGCGCACGGGTGCATGCGCTGCTGATCGAGCATCGCGCGGGCCTGGATCGGATGGTCGAGGCGCTGGTGGAGCGAAGCCGGTTGCTGCAGCACGAGGTCGTGGAGTTGCTGGGCATCGCTGCGGCACGCGCGCGGTCCTGATCCCATCGCTCAGTCGAGAAAAGCCGTAATTCGGAGCCCGGCGGGTATTCCCTGCATGGGCAGCAACAATCCAAGCGACGCTGTGAATCTGTGGCGCTTCGCCTACTTTCTCCCGTACCGCAGCGACCGTGCGCTGCTGCCCCACATGCTCAGGGACGGCGATGCCGCGCTGTTCGTCATATCGGCGCTGCTTCCCCGGGGCGGACGTTATGCCGGAATCATCTTCAATTACCCGAGCGATTGGTCGGCGCTGGAGCGCAGCGGATCAGAGGAGACGCCCCCGCTGGGACGGGACGACATGCTCATCTTGTGTACGCGTCCGCCACTGGATGACCGGGAAGAGGCGGACAAGGCGCGCGTGCACGGCAGTTGCAGCGCCCTCGAGGCGAAGGTGTTTGCCTGCATTCGCCGTCACCTGCCGCGCTGCGCCCGCTCGCGCATCCAGGTCTGCGACGAGCATGCGCTGGCGTACCCCGAGGTGGCCCGGCGGCAGTACATCCTGTTGCAGCAGCGGCATGGGGCACCGATCTACCGCTTCCGCGCCCGCGGCGATACGCGCTGGCTGCAGCCGCCGCCTGGGGATCGCTCCTCGGTCGCCTTCCTGATCTACGAGGATCAGCTCTGGCCGGGCGGTCCGGCGCTGCTGGCCGCGTGGGGCATGTGCGGTGTGGACTCGCTGATCTGGACCAGTCTGCTGGCGACCCGCTTTCGCCGTCTGCTCGGCACGGTGCCCTTCGTGATGGCCGAGCTCACCCCGCCGCCGAAGTCCGCGTCCCGCCCCGCCACTCTCGCCGATGCGACCAAATGGCAAGTCAGGCTTCTGACCCATAAATCACCGAGTCTCTAGACGTAACACGCGACTCTGCATAGGGAGCAATGGGCCCGGTACCTGCGACGAGGCAGCTGATTCGTACACCCGTGGCGTCGTTGCGGGCTTCGGTGGCACCACTCCAAATCACGGCGTCCGGACCCACGCACTGGGCTGCAAGCTCCTGTGCTTGCACCAGCGCGCTCAGCAGACCTTGCATTCGAGGCGCACACAGGTGCAGCCAAAGGCCCTGGATCCGCCGACTCTGCACTCCGAGAGCGGGGTTGCACAAGACCCTCCTCAATGCCGACTGTACGGCGGCTGCACCGCTCGCCCGGCCGGTGGCGAACCCACGCACCCGTCGATCGCCAAGTACCTCACGCAGCTCGTGCGTGCGCAGGTTGACGAGATTGCGCCCTGCAAGCATCTCGACGAGAGCGCCGAACAGCGCTTCGAGCAGTTCCTCGGCGGGACTTGCGGGCAAATTCAGCAGAGCATGGGGCCACCGCACGGGCAGTGACTGGCCCAGACCCACGCCCAATACGGTTGCGTCGTCCGCTTCGAGGCGCGTGACCCAGCGCATCAGGCCGAGCCGTACGCCGGGCTCGGCCCATCGCCACAGCACCACGACGACGGCGGGCAGCGGGCCTGGGGCGCTGGGATCGACTTGCCGGCAGGCGCCAGCGAGTCCTGGCCGATGCGCATACCGCCGCACAAATCGGTGAGCGAGGGCACGACCGCCTTGGCCGAGGCTCCCGATGCCGACGAGCGGCTCAGGCCGAAGGGCTGGAATCCACATCGGGCATCACACCTCCTCTTGCCATCCGGTCCAGCTCACTCCGGCGCGCAGGCGGGGAGCTCCCGCCAGGCCGGGAATGCATCGAGGGTGGGCAGTCGCTGCCGATTCGACAGCGCCTGCGCGAGCGCCGCGAGCAGCTGATGCTGTTGCACGCTCAATTTTGCCTCGAGTACCGCCAGGAGAGGCTCCAAGGTCCACTCCATGTGGTCATCCAGACGCACGATATCGTCTTTGAGACGCGTCAGGATAGAGCACTCCGTGAGGGGGGTCTCCGGTTGCGCGGGCACGTTGCGGTTCAAATACCAGAAGCATAGCTGGAACCAACCGATGCGCAGCGCCACGTAGCCCGGGGCTTCACCCCGCAATGAGTAGGCGGTGGCCGCGGCTTCGGCTGCCTCTTCGACGCGCCCGGCGGTGAGCAGAACGCGGGCCAGGTGAACATGCGTGCCCGGCAGCTCTCGTCCGCGCTCGATCATCGATCGCAGGTGTCCCTCGGCACGCGTGTAGTCGCCGTCGCAGTACGCTTCAAGTGCCAAGGACCGAAAGTCGAGGTACTGAGTCGTGCCGGACCCGGCCGCGGCCCCGGTGCGGCGGATGCGTCGGATCCGCGAGACCACGGCGAACGGATCATTCAGATCGATTACGACCGAATTTGAGTGCAGTCCGCTCCAGTCACAGCGAAAATCGCGGCGCCGCGCCAGCTTGCGGATCCAGCGCGCACGCAGCGTCGCCCGCGTGCCGGCCGGGGCATGGAGTGCCGCATCGGCAATCATTTCCTCGCTGACCATGCGCTGTTCGGGAAGCAGACCCAGCCGGTCCAGTTCGTCGAAGACACCGCGACCGATTTCCCCAAAGCGCACATCCAGCGCGCAAAGGTGGCGCCGCAGCGCCGCGAAGGCCTCCAGATCGGCCCAGCGGAGGCCGGCGTCGGTGACGAGCTGCCGGGCTTGGACGACGATCGCGTCACGCCTGCCGCCCTTTCGGATGCGCTGCAGCAGTGGGCCGTCGAGGCCGATGGGCGCTCCATCGGGCCTCGTGGTGTGCTCCTGGATCAGCTTGACGGCCCGTGACCAGACCGTGATCGCATCCCAGCTGAAGCCGGCGCGTGTCAACTCACGCCCGAAGAGCTCGCGTTTGAGGGTCCAGTCCAGTGCCGGGGAACAGCGGCCCTCGGGACGCTCCAGCTGCTGCAGGGTTGCGCGCCAGATGGTGCAGAGATGAGCGGCCCAGTCAGGCAGCAGGGCGGTATTTGCGAACGCCTCGACGGCGGTCAGGTAGATGTACTGTAGCTCGAGGGCCGATACCGGACGATTGCCCTGGGGGGTCTCGATCTCAGCGCGGTGGTCGGGATTGCGGGCGAACTCCCGCAGCGCCCGCGCCGCATTCCGGAGCTTGAAGGGCGGACTGCGATCGGATTCCGCCAGCGCCACGATCAGCGCGGTTGAGCCCACCCGCAGGAACTGGGCCAGCTGCGAGCCGGTATTGTCGCCGCAGAGGCAATGAATCCGCCCGTATGCCGAGCTCAGCGGTTCCTGCTTGGTGTGAAAAATTCCGCGCCGCGCAATGGAATTGCCGGATGATTCGCAGGAGATGTAGCTGGCACGCGGCGAGAGCGTGAACTCGATGCCGGCGCATTCCGGGGCCAGGCCTCCACACCCTGTATAGACCGTGCGCGAGGCGAAGTGCGGTATCAGCCAGGACTGGTAGCGGCTGAGCGCAAATCGCGCCAGGTAGCTTTCGTGACATCCCCATGTGGCACCGGTCACATAGTCGACGGTGCCGCGGCACAGCATGGCTGACTCGACACCCAGCTCCAGGCGCAGCGGTTCGAGCAGCTGGGCAACCTGCCGCTCGGCAGCCTTCAGATGAGCGACCGCATCGACCGGCGTCAGGCATTCGGGCGTTGCGATCTCGGGATGTTGGCCCGAGTCGATATGAAACAGGCCGCCGTTGGCGAGGTAGCACTGGTTCCCGACGCCGCAAACGTGCTCGAGCCGAGAGCGTGCAAGGTGCTCCAGCACGCTCACGGCCCGCGCAACCGGAATCGGGGCTCCGGTCGTGAACGTGCTCAATGCCAGTTCGGCCTCGAGACCAAACAGGCATGCCGACACGGCTATTCGCCGCCGCGCTGGCGGAAGTCCGTTAGAAATTTCTCGTGATCGCTCTTGCGTACAAGGTCGAGAACCACGTCCGCACGAGCAAAGATGCTCGTGAGCCGCTCGTGCGCGGCCGCCAGCAGTGCGGCATCGCAAGCGGGTTCCTCGCTCTGATGGCGTCCAACCGTCAGGACTTCCAGGACGTCGTATTGGCGTTCGTCAAACATGAGGATCACTCCTTGTGTTGCGGACAGTCCGCGACTCAAGATTGAGTCCAGTCCGTAAGCGATTGGGCAGCGCCGCGAAATTATTCTTGTCGCCAAAGCAGACGGCAGTGTGGTGTCATTCCGGGATTGTCGAGGCTATCCGGAACCGGAAACATCGCGGAGCCCAGCCCCCCGAACGGGTGATAGGCGCGGTTTGCATATTTTGCTATTACTCGCGCACGGGTCGGTGACCGGGCCTCGGGGTCGTTCGACGGTCCGGACGCGAATTACCAATTCACCATAGCGCCAACGCTGAGCTGCGAGGGCGCTGGCGCTCGTGAGCCCCTCGAATGGCGGCGGGCACGCGAAGATGCGACGCGCGAAGAACGGCGCAGGGGGGGGACAATGCTTCACACAATGCATCGCCGCCGGATCACCGCGCGGATCCCGTCGGGTACGACGCTGCTTCGAATGGCTGCGATTCTACTGTCCGCAAGCGTACTCAGCGCCTGCGGAGGCTCCGGTTCCGGCTCGAGTGCCGGTTCCAGCTCTCAGTCCTCGTCGTCATCGTCGTCTTCATCCTCCTCCTCCTCCTCATCGTCATCATCATCATCATCATCATCATCGTCGTCGTCGTCCGGCAGCAGCACGAGCATCTCGACGACCGGCGGGAGCGTTACGGTGCACGCGAGCGAGGGATCGATCAGCAGCGCACAGGTCGTCTCCACGCCGGCCGGCGCGCCCACGGGGATCTCGACGCCTTTCGGCTGGCTCACCTTCACCGTCAGCGGGCTGACGCCGGGCGCCACCGTCACGCTGACTTTCACGGTGCCGTCAGGATTCACCTTGACGGGCTACGAGAAGTGCAACAACGGCTCCTGCTCGACCCTCTCCGGCGCCACCGTCAGCGGCAGCACGCTCACCGTGACGCTGACCGACGGTGGGACCGGCGACACCGACGGCGCGGCGGACGGCACGATCACCGATCCGGGTGCGATCATCGCGACGAGCAACACGAGCAACACCAGCCTGAACGGCACCTATGGGTGGGCATCGTTGATCAACTTACAAACCGGGAGCACCGCCGCCGTGGGCACCGCGACGGCCGATGGGGCGGGAAACTGGACGAGCAGTCAAGATGAGGACGACGACGGAACCATCGCCAGTACAACGTCTTCGGGAACCGACACGATTACGGCGAATGGCGCGCTGACGCTCACTCCGTC
Organism: Acidobacteriaceae bacterium; assembly: GCA_030037475.1. GTDB lineage: Bacteria > Acidobacteriota > Terriglobia > Terriglobales > Acidobacteriaceae > Palsa-343. The sequence goes on along the minus strand of JASHRH010000287.1, from coordinate 1,514 downwards.
CGGTGATGCCCCGTACATGGGCAATCTCAGCGCGGACGGCAACACGTTTGTGGTCGAGAATCTGAACGCCGGTGGCAACCCCGAATTGATCGTTGCGACAAAACGTGGGCCGGCCACCTACTCCAACGCCAGCCTCAACGGCACTTACGCGGTCGGCTCGTTGGGTGGCTTTGAAGTGTCCGATGGCAACGAGGCTTCCTACGACGACTACGGTGTATTGATTTCCGTGACGTTCGATGGAGCCGGCAACTACACGGTCACTTCCGAGATCGAAAACGACGGCGGATCCGTTGTCACGGACGAGACAGGGTCGGGAACCTATTCGGTCGCTTCGGACGGCACGGTGACGATTACGGTCGGCAGCGGCACGCTCACGGCTGAACTCAGCGCGGACGGTAATACCCTGGTGGGCGCGGTTCTTACTTCCAGTGCCACGCCGGAGATCGATATTGGAATCAAGCAGGGGCAGGGGACTTTTACGACCGCCAGCCTGAGCGGAACGTACTCGGTAGCCGCGTTGACCGACAATTCGGGTGGAAGCAACGGCCTCTTGGGCACCTTGACGTTTGATGGAGCAGGTAATGTCACGGGCACTTCAACCCAAAACGACGCCAAAGCGGGAACCGTCGCGACCGTATCGCTCGCGGGAACCTACTCGGTCGCGGCAGACGGTACGGTGACCGTCAATTTCTCCGCCGGCCCCACGACGCTGACCGGCAATTTCAGCGCGGACGGCAACGCGCTGGTGCTGGAGGATCTGCAGTCGGGGGACAATCCGGGGATAATGATTCTGATTCGCTGATTCCGGCACTCGCGGCATCGCACGCGCGACGCCTCGAGAAGAGGGCGCTCGAAGCCGGCTGGGCTGAAGAGCGTGTCGGCGGCTTGCGCCATCAGCAACCGGATCAGATTGTAGGCGAGCACGTATACCCACAACTCCTTCTCGCACATCTGCGGGCTCTTGCAGCTGAGCTTCTCCATGCCGAGCGTCGAGGGGGCCCCGGGCCTTGCCGTACACCGTCGCGCGTGTCAACTACAGTTGACGTGACGTGAACCATGGGTTACAGTTGCGCCGAGTTCGAGGTCCTGAAATCCGCAACGTTCGAGACGTGGCTCAGCGGCCTTTGGGATCGGGAGGCGCAGGCGCGCATCAACGCGCGGATCCGCCGGCTCTCGCTCGGCAATCCAGGCGATGTGAAGCCGGTGGGCTCCGGCGTGAGCGAGCTTCGGGTCGACTACGGCCCGGGCTACCGCGTGTACTACCAGCAGCGCGGTGCTGCGGTCGTCCTGCTGTGCTGCGGTAGAGACAAGCGCACTCAGGATGCGGACATCAAGCGGGCGATCGGGATCGCGAAGGACTGGAAGGACTAGGCCATGGCACGCAAGAGACACACGAAAGAGACCTTCACGCGGTGGGACGCCGCCGATTACTTGAAATCCGAGGAGGACATGGCGGCCTACCTCAACGCCTGCCTCGAGGAGGCACCCGAGGATCCCGCGCTTCTTGCGGCCGC
>JASHRH010000286.1 GCA_030037475.1 Acidobacteriaceae bacterium | reverse complement strand
TACGCTTTGCGGCCGAGAGAGGCCATGTGGGCCCGCACTTGGCGGGCATGCTCGACCAAGCCGTCGCGCTGCTCCTCCTCGCTCGCAGCTCCGACGGCTCGCAGATAGGCTTCGACGGGCGCCTTCGCATCCACCACGATCTGCTTCCCTTCTGGCAGTTTCACGACGAGGTTGGGCCGTACGCGGCCGTCTTCAGTCGTGCGATTCTCCTGCTCCTTGAAGTCGATTGGGGCTCTCGGATCGAGAGACATGCGCTGTGGCGCCGGCAGCCAGCGATGAAATCTCCATTCACAGGTCACCCTGTAGCGGCCATGTGCGTCTTCGACCTTGCCTTGTCTCGGCGCGGCGGATTCGATGGCAGCACGATCGGCCTCAATGAAACTGCGCAGTTGTGCGGCGGAGGGCAGGGCGACCAAATATCGGGAAACGAAAAGCTGCTGGTCTATGCCCGTGGTGGCGTATTCGACTTTGGTCGCCTCTTTACCGCTGCATAACAGCAGGCCGACGGGCGGATTGTCACCCGGCTCGATCTCGTTGGATTTCCAGTAGTTGAGGTAATAATTCATCTGTCCCGCATCGCCATGCCTGAATGGACGTACCTTGAGATCAACCAGCAAATTGCAACGCAGGCGGCGGTGATAGAAGACGAGGTCGATGTAATCGTGCTCGTTGGCGACCGTGATGCGCCGCTGCCGAGCTTCGAAGCAAAAGCCGGTGCCGAGTTCCAGCAGGAATTGCTGGAGGTGGTCGAGCAATGCCGATTCGAGCTCATTTTCGGTATAGGCTGCCCGTTCAGCCAGACCCACGAATTCGAGGACGTAAGGGTCTCGAATCAAGTCGGCCATGGGCGGGGTAGTTTCGATGGATTGCCGCCGCGCACGCTCGATCACTGCGGCTTTATCCGTGGACAAAGCCGTGCGTTCATAGAGCAGTGAGCCGATCTGACGCTGGAGCTGGCGCTTGGACCAGTTTCCATTGAGGCATTCGATTTCGTAGAACGCACGTTTCCACGGGTCATCGATGCGGACAATGTCGGCGAGATGTGTCCAGGAAAGACACAAGATCTTCTCCGCCGCCAGCGGTACGGGTCCGTTCGCTACCGATTTCCGCACCGGTGCGGAAATCCCATGGGCAAGTCGTCGCGCACGGCTGGGAAAATTCCGCGCCAGCGGTGCGGAAATGGCGTTCGCCAGCTGGGGATAGTGCCGCACGAACAGACGCGTACGCTCCAGCATGTCAGGGCTGACGCCCTTGAGGCCGCAGGCGCTGAGGTCGGTAGACAAGCGACGTAGCAGGCCCTGGCCATAGCTCGCCCGGTCTTCTCCGTTCTGTTCGAATTCGATGATGTAGGCACCGATGGCCCAGTTGCGCAGCACGAGGGTCTGGCTCACGGTGGCGACTGCACAGCCTACGCTCTGGGTGTGCAATTGAGCGATGGATTGCACCAGGGCTTGATAATTCATCGCGTTTTCTCCGTTGGGGCCGTGGTCTCCGTGGAGCCGAGGCTCCGGAAAAGTGGATCAAGTTCCATTTCCCCACGCACCGGCCGGCACACCCCATACCCCCGAAACCTCCCCGCACCGATCAGCATCGGTCCGCACGCCGGCTCGTCGAAGACCAGAATCGCATGAGTGTGTCGGCGCTCGCTGCCGTCCTTCCGCTGCAGGCGTGGAAATGCGAAGGACGGCGGGACGCCGAGGTGAGCGGAAAACGGGGTGACTATGACCTCCTGTGGCCTCCGCAAGCCCACGCGACTGCAGGCGTCGGTGATCGAGGCAGCGATATCCGTCTGATACCGCGCCTTGTCACTGGCTTTCGGATGGCGATCGAGGGCGATGGGCGTCACGGTGCACCAGTGCGTGGCGCCTTTCGGATGGATTGTCCATGTTTCCGGGCGTAAGGCTTGGGGGAGCTGCTCGGCGGTGACGGGATCGACCTGCCAGACTCCGAGCGGCCCCATTTTGAGATCGCGCACCGCGGCGATGGCGCGGAGGGCTTCACACCGCTCGTCACGAGAAAGGTGCACCGGTAACGCCAGACCCATGCCCAGCAGGTGGCCGTCTGCTTGCTCGTTCCCGACGAAGGCGAGCGGAAGGAACGCGAGATGCGGTTCTTCGGCCGGACCTCCGTCGGCGCCGTGCCCGCTCAGCATGCGACGGACCGGCTCGGGTAGGTCGTTGGTATGGCTGAGGATCGCCTCCCGCCAGCGGTTGGTGAGGGTCAGTGTGGCGAGGAGGTCGAGGTGCCGGAACGGTCCCTGCCTGGCTTTGAGTTGAAACACGAGTACGTGTGGGCTGAAGACGGTGCCTATAGCCTCGGGCGTTGCGCCTTCACCGCGGGGTCTCACGCTGGCAGCCCCGCTCATCGCCGCCTGCCTCCGCTGGATCTCTCCTCGCCGAATCGCCAACTGGAGTCTTCGGGTTCCAGCGGTCCTCGATCGAGCGGGCCTGGCATGGGAAGACCCCGTGGTCTCGTCTGTTCGATTCCAGCTCTCTCTGCCCGGACGTTGCGACGTCTCAGCCGGCGTCCACACAGAGACGGAGCGCCTACTCCCAGCTCCATGACCAGCGCAAAGCGTAATCCCGTCATGCAAAGATCCCTTGACCAATGTGATCTCACGGTCTCGAGTGTGCACGGGCTGACTCGCAAAACCCGAGAGTCGCCGTGGAAATTCTTTCGACATTTTCGTTATGTTGCGTATTGCGCGAGCGCCCCCTCCAAAGCCGCCTTGACCTCCTCCCGCAGCGCTTCCGGGCTCACGACTTCGACC
>JASHRH010000285.1 GCA_030037475.1 Acidobacteriaceae bacterium | reverse complement strand
CGCTGCAGCACCGAGCGCCGAGACGCCTTGAGCGTCCGTTGCTTGTGGCGAGGCGCCCATCCGACGCAGCTCCAGAACGACTTCGCTGGAGCCGATCTCGGCGGCTAGCACCATCGCTGAATCCAGTTCCCTCTGCGTTCGCGTTTCGTCGCGTCGTTCCGGCTGCACTTCGCGCAAAAGATATTGCGATGCGCGCGCCTCCCATCCCGCTTCACCCGGCAGTGGCCCGAGGTCGGGGATGTCGGCGTCCTTGGCGCTCAGCCTCGAGCTCACTCCGTCAAGAAGTTGCTGCGCCTCTGCGACGATCTCACGGTTGGAAATTTGCGCATTGAACTCCAAGATGAGTTCCGCAGCGTCCCGCGCAATCAGCTCGCGCTCGCGAGCGTGACTTGCGCGCATGATTCGGCGACCTTGGTCCGCCCCTTCGTCCATTTGGCCTTGCAAAAAGTGAGCCCGGGCAACTTCGACGCTGAACCACAGCTTGCGCCAGGATTTCCCGGGGAATTGGCTCGCCGCACGGCTCGCCACCGCGGCGGCCTCCCGCGTGCGACCGAGCGCGTTAAGCGCCTCGCTGCGGGAGATTGGCCAACTCCCTTCCGCGCGCGTGCCGAAATCCTTAGCCTGCGCCGCCAACTCCTCGGCAAGTTCTAATTGGCGCCGCCAATCTTCTGGCGCGCGCTCGGTGCGACGCCGCGAGGAGAGTCTTACGTGCTCGATGTATTGTTCAAGCATGGGCGCTCGAACAGGCGACGCCCTCATTACCGCCGCACGCGCCTGTTGGCAGCGCGCCGCAACGGCCGGATGATCGCGCTTCAGCGCATATTGCAGCACCTCCAAAGCAGGATCCCACCCGCCAATCCACGCGGAGCCAGAATGTCTCTCCGATAGCCATTGACCCACGAGTTTCAAGGCGGAGTCCGTAGCTCCTAGATGCCGTTCCAGTTCCGCCAAGGCCAGAACAAGAGCGCCGCGCTGGCCCGGCGGAGCGATATCAATTGCATGCCGATACAACGCTCTCGCATCCTCCGCTTCGCCTATTTCCGCTGCAATCTGCGCGCGTAAGCCGAGTCTGACGGCATCGGCTTTCTTGCCTACGAGAAGTTTCTTGTCCCATTCGGCGTACTGAGCGGCCTCGTCCCACTCATCGAGAGCGATTGCCGCCATGACAAGACGAGGTATCATCTTGATCATGAATTCGCGGTTGAGGGCCCTTTCGCAATCTTCTCGCCGCTTCGGCCCGAGAAATTCCCTCAAACAGTCCAGCAGAGCACGTTGTCCGCCATAGAATCCGTCGAAGACATCGCCGAAATCGAGATTCCGCTCGAGAATCGAGCTCGCTTCCTTGAAATTGCCAGCCTCAGCATAGATCCGGATCGCCCTGAGATAGGGCTCGGCCTCGGCGAGCGAACCGGGCCTGATCGGTGCGGGTCGGCTGTAGAGGCTGATTCGCGCCGCCAAACGCACGCCCTCCAGATCTGCCACAAAACCTTCGCGCAAGCTCGGGTGGCAACTGTATAGGCGCCAGGCGCCGTCCTCGCGCAATGTCAATATGCCGGCTTCCGTCAACTCCCGAAGCGGCTGCGCAATAAGCGCCCCCTCCACGCCGGCCGGCGCACCGTCGTGCTGACGCAAGTAGCTGCGTATGTGTTCCATCGTGGAGCTTCCGCCGAAGACCGCTACCGCGCTTATGATCGCTTGCTCGAGTGGCGGAAGCTCTTTGCGATAGGAGGCGATAACGCCCTTGAGCTTATCCTTGAATTCCCCGGGCTCCGCGATACGCATTTCCTCAGCGATTTTCTCCGCGGCATTGCCGAAACTTAGCGAACCGCGTCGGCGCCGAACCGCGTCGGCGAAGACTCGGAGCAGCAGAGGATGACCGGCGAGATCGCGGCAATATTCCTTGCGTCTGGCATCAGAGGTCTGGCGCACACCGAGGTTCTTGAGCAACTCATTGCCGGCCTCTTCCGACAGTCCCAAGAGGTCGAAGGTACGCAGGCCCGCATTTTCGTGCTCCTCGAAACCGAGCAGGTGCAGCCGGCTTGTCACGATTGCGAAAGATTGGCACTCCCTGACCTCCTGGCATAGTGCAAGGAGTAGATTTAACACCGGCCCTTGCGCTATACGGCCCTCGCTTTCGTTTTGTCTCTCCTCGACTTGGATCACTTCCAGTCCATCGAGAAACAACAAGACTCTGCGCGCGCGCAATCTCTCCACGAGGTCCCCTAACGTGTGATCGTCTCCTCCCGGACCGAGTCCTTCTGGATCGAGGAAAGCCACGAGTTCCCTGGCGAATTCGTTCTGACCATGGTCATGGTAAAAGCTGAAAGCGAAGCAGCTCTCGAAATCCCTGCCGAACTCCGAGGGTGAGCTGCGCTCGACCCAGGATCGGACGAGCGTAGTTTTACCCTGTCCGCCGAGCGCCGTGACCGCCACGACGCCGACGTCGGTATCACGCGCATGACGGGTTAGTTTCGCGTACTCTTCGTCGCGCCCGAAGACCTTGCTCGGACGTTTGTTAGACGAGAAATCGCCGGACCATTTCACGGTCAAACCCGTCTTCACAATCAAACCGGTCGCGATAGGCGGGGTTGGAAAACGGGACGAGGGGAAAACAGCCCGGGAAGGCGGCGAGTCATGCCAACGTTTGGCGATTTCAGTAGCGTAGGACTCCGCGATATTCACCATGCGGAGTCCGAACGCCGTGTCGTCTAGCTGTCGAAGAAATTTGCCCTCGCTTCCCGAAGCGTTCACCGTGAGGTTGCGGTCGTCCGTCAACGTGGTGAGATTGCAGGTCACCTCTTGCTCGCCATCGATTTTCACGGAAAAACGGAGGCTGGCGGGCGAGGTCGGACCCGCGCGGAGGACAAATAATGGCAGGCCGTGCCTCTTCCAACGCCAGCCGAGCGATTGAAGCTCGAGGTCTTTGCACCATCCGCGCTCGCGGAGGAAGTTTTGGCTCCAGATCAAAATGGCGCCGCGGCAAGTCCACATCCATTTGGCGATCTTTTCGTCGAAAAGCTCGCCTTGCTTCGTGCCGTGCTCGGCAGAACCGAAATGCTCGACCCGATAGGGTTTGCCTGTCGACGGGCATTTGAGGTGCCCAAGCTCGGTTTCGACGAAGGGCATCGCTCTCTCGACGATTTCCCTGTCGGCCAAGTTCCAGGACACGAAGACGAGCGGCTCGGCGCCGGCTTCGCCGAGGTTCTCTCGCGAATAGCGGAGCCAATCCGAGGGAGTTCTTATATCCACGTGGAGTTCCGTAATCGGACTTCTGCAGCTGCTGCCAACCGCCAACCTACGCCTCGCATGTCGCTATAGTGGCGGAATCAGACGAACTTGAGGATCGTTGTAAGGATGGACGCTAGCGTATTCGCGACGCCGGCGAGACTATTAAATGTCGCAGCGGTTTTGTTGAGGCCCGCGGCGGATTGAGTCATCGCCTGAGTGTCTGCATTCAGCTTGACGATGAGCGCCTGAACAGCTGGAGTGTCGAGGATTGCGGCTTGGAATACGTTCAGCGCCGCCTGCGCCGCATTCTGACACGATGTACATGCTGCGAGGCCCGCGCTATAGGCGGTCCAGTCCACTGACGGGGCACCGATAATCGCGTCGAGGTCATCATGGGTACTCCTCAAGGCAGCCAATGCCGCCTGATATGCCGCATTGGCTTCCGGCATCGATGGAATTGTAATAGGCATTTCCTTACTCTCCCTTTGTTTGCGCAGCGGCTTTTTACGGCGACACAGTTTGCGAGGTTGTCGCCGGCGCCGTGATCAACGTCTGGACGCTGGAGCTGATGCCCGTCACGGTGGCAACAATGGCAGATAACTCGTCCTTGTTCGACTGGAGCGCTTGAGCGAGGGCGTGATGAGCGGCTAATAGAGCGCTCACAGCCGTCGCCGGATCAGTCCGCACTGACGCTTGTTCAGCCTGAAACTCTTCGATAATGGGCGCAGTGGCCGTATAGATGCCGAGCGCGCTGGCCGGATCCTTGGCCACTCCTTTGCTTTGGTACAGCTTATTGAGGAATGACATTCCATCCTTCGCATCATTTGTGACAAGTGTGATGTAGAAGGCCTGCTGCTCTCGGAGCGCCGTTGTGATTGCGGGCGCGGCCTCGGCCAGCAACTGGTCCATGGCCGGGATGTATTGCCTCATGGCGTTGTACTGTGCCTTCTGGACGGCAGTCTGCGCTATCGTCGAGAAAACCGTTGGGGCGGACTGAATGGAGGCCGATGCACCCGCGGCCTTCGCCACATTCGCGACTGATGAAGAAAGGGCCTGAACCGCAGTATCGAACGTCTGGGCATCCTTGGCTGTGGCAATTGCCTGAAGCGCATTGAAATAGGTCTTCAGATCCGCTATCAAATCCGGTTGCTTGAACGACGCGGCTGTCGGCGCAATTGGCGGCCCACATTCCGGTG
>JASHRH010000284.1 GCA_030037475.1 Acidobacteriaceae bacterium | reverse complement strand
GGGTGGAACTGCGGGGAGCAGCTTGCGGTGAATCGGAGTCACGCCCAGGGGGGTTTCTGCCCAGGCAGGCCAGGCTCTATAGTAAACGTTTTCCGTATCCATAGCCCTACTGCCCATACGTCGCCTTTGCTCCATGCTTTCGAAAATAATGACGGTCCAGCAAGGCCTGCGAAACGCCGCGAGTCCCTGGGTTCAGCGTGGCCGTGTAATAGGCCATGCGCGCGATCGATTCCAGCACCACGCCATGATAAGCCGCCTGCATCGGGTCCCGGCCCCACGCAAAGGGCGCATGCCCGGCCACCAGCACTCCCGGCACCGCCTCCGGATCGAGATTGCGGAAGCGCCGCACGATGGCCTTGCCGGTGTTGAGCACGTATTCGCCCTGGATTTCCTCCGCGCTCAGATCTTCGGTGACGGGAACCGGCCCATAGAAATAGTCGGCGTGGGTGGTGCCGTAGGGAGGGATCTCCCGGCCCGCCTGGGCCCAGGCCGTCGCAAACTCCGAATGAGTATGGACGATGCCGCCGATCGCCGGAAAGGCACGGTAGAGCTCCAGATGGGTCGCCAGATCCGAGGAGGGTTTCAGCTCCCCTTCGATGACCTTGCCATGCAGATCGCTCACCACCATGTCCGCCGCGGTCATGGTGTCGTAGGGCACACCGCTGGGCTTGATCGCCACCAGTCCCGTCACTCGGTCGATCCCGCTGGCGTTGCCGAAGGTATACAGCACCAGGCCCCGGCGCACGATCTCCAGGTTCGCTTCCAGTACACGAGCTCGCAGTTCATCCAGCATGGTTTCACTCTACAGGCCATCCGCCTCGGGGCAGGATTGGTAACGGTCTCAGACAAATGGCCAGGAGCGCACGATCCCTTCGCGGGCCGATCTGCTCCACACCATTCCCTGAGAATTACGAGACCGATTCAGCGACAGTCCGGGAGCAAGCGGACATTCTACTAAATCGATATAGGGCTGTCGCCATGAAATTGCCGCCCGGCCTTCGGGAGGGAAAGGATCCGTTTGAACGAAGAATGGCGGCCCTGGCTACATCCGCGTCAGGCTGCTGCAGTCTTCAAACGGCGCTGAGTGTCACGAAAAGGTCTCCGGGGCGAGGCCTGGGCTGTTGGAGAGTGATCGTCCCGCCAGGCTGAATCGCGTTCCGGTTTACTAATATCTCCAAAATAGTTCTTGCACTTGTCTCTGGAACGTGTTAACTATGCAGCCAATAATCCAAATAATCCTGCCCAGCCGTTATCAGGAGAAAGTGCGGTTTACCAGCCAAGCTATGAAAATTGGAACGACGATTCGCGGTTATCGCCTGCAAAAAGGCCTTTCCCAAGGGGACATTGAAAAGCGCACGGGTTTGCTCCGCTGTTATCTGTCTCGCGTCGAAAACGGCCATACGGTTCCCTCGCTGGACACCCTCGCTAAGATCGCCGGGGCTCTGGAACTCCCACTGGCTCAATTATTTGCCGAAGATACGCTGGGCCGGCAATTCCAGGCGCAGAAGCTGTCCGATGACGAGCTCCGCTTCCTCACCCAGATCCGCCGGTACTCGACGAACCTGAACGACAGCGACCGCAAGCTGCTGCTGGCCATGGTGAAGAAGTTCGCCGCCACGGCCGCCCGCTAGAACTGGTCTCACCAACAATTCCCGGCTTCGGCGAGGAGCCTGCGCCCTGCTCCGATGGCGGGTCGCACCGAGCCACTTTCGAGCGCAGGGCATTGATGAGACCAGTCGTAGCCTTGGGTTCCTTTCTGTCACCCCGGCGCGCCCACGGCTGTGCCGGCTCTTTTGGTTGGCCGGAATGGAGCAGTACGGAGGTTATCGGCAGGCCAATGGAACTCTGGCCGCTGACCGTTAGAGCGAAACCAGCGACGCTGTGTCTTTTTAAGGTCGGTTCAGTGCGGCTTTCTTTCCACCCCTGCACGCCTGAAGCTGGCGTGCCGGGGGCCCCGCCTTCTTCGGCGGAAAGCCGCATCGAGGACTGCGGCTCTGAGATACACCTTCGCTGGTTTCGCTCTAGCCTCCGGCTGGCGCAAAAGCCGCCCGCAGCCCCCAGGCAAACAGCAGCAGCAGGAAGGCCATCACCGCAAAAGCCATGGCGCGCCTGCGGACAAACGTGCTGCGCGGCGCCCCGATGCGTGGCACCAGCGGCAGACCCAGCAGAATGCCGCCGACGAATCCGCCCAGATGGGCCATGTTGTCGATCTGCAGCCGCGTCCGCGCCGCCCAAATCCCGGCGTCCACCACGAAATTCAGCAGCGCAAAGTACCAGACGCTGCGGCGCAGCTTTTTCAGCTCGAACTGCGGGATGGGCAGCAGCGGCGAGCGCAGCAGCATCAGCAGCACGCCGGCAATGCCGAACACGGCTCCCGAAGCGCCGGCGCTGACGATGCCGCCCTGCTGCGGCAGTTGCGGATGAAACGCGATGCTGAGCAGATTCCCGGCAATTCCCGTGAGAAGATACGCCGCAACCATGCCGAACTCGCCCAGCAGCGGCTCGCCCAGCAGTCCCAGATTCCACAGGCACCACATGTTGGCGCCGATGTGAATCCATCCAAAGTGCACGAACATGGCGGTGAACACCCGCCACCACTGCCCCCACTGGAGCACCGCCCCGCCATTGCAAAGCAGCGCCTGGGAGAGGTTGTCGCTGAACAGCGGGCCGCTGATCGACCGACTCTGCCACAGCGTGAAAAAGTAAACCGCGAAATTGATCCCGACCAGCGTGTACGTGGCTGGCGCTGAGGCCCAGTGCCGTGGCCGCCGCACCTGCGGCGGGGGCGGCGGCGGATACCATCCGCGCGGTTGCTCTCCTCCGGTGGGAACCGTGCCCGGCGGCAGGATTTCCGGCTGAGAGGTCCCGCGCCAGCCGTGTTCCGAGTCCATAGCTTTACCCTATCGTTCCCATCGCCGCGCTGACAAATCTCCCGCACCTGCGCCGCTCTCCGTCTTTATTTACAATTTTTCTGTTACCCGGCCTCATTCCCTGCTACGCACTCCGGAGTCTTCCTTTGAGCGGTGAAAAACGGATTGCCCGCGCGCTGCTGAGCGTGACGGATAAATCGGGCCTCGTCGAGTTCGCGCGCGCTCTTGCCAGCCATGGCGTCGAACTCATCTCCACCGGAGGCACTGCCCGCGCCCTGCGCGAGGCGGACCTCGAGGTCCGCGACATCGCCGATCTCACCGGCTTTCCTGAAATGCTGGACGGCCGCGTGAAAACCCTGCACCCGAAGGTCCACGGCGGCATCCTCTACCGTCGCGGCGACGCGCACCATCGCGAGCAGGTCGCGGCGCACGGCATCCAGCCTATCGACATGGTCGTGGTCAACCTCTACGCCTTCGAGAAAACCGCAGCGAAACCGGGCGTGGAGTTCGCGGAGGTGGTCGAGAACATCGACATTGGCGGGCCTTCGATGGTCCGCTCCGCCGCCAAAAATTTCGAGGACGTCGCCATCGTGACCTCGCCGGCGGATTACTCGGTGCTTGCCGAAGAGCTATCCGCGAATCACGGTGCGCTCTCGCTCGAAACCCGCTGGCGTCTCGCGCAAAAGGCCTTCGCCGCCACCGCCGCGTATGACACCGCCATCGCCAACACGCTGGAGGGGCTGCGCACCCCGCGGGACGGCCATGAGGCCGCTGGTTTTACGGACGAGTTTCCGCAGGCGCTGCGCCTCGCGTATCCGCTGGCGCAGATGCTGCGCTACGGCGAGAATCCCCACCAGCGCGCGGCGCTCTACCATGACAGTTCCGGCACCGGCGTGGCTGCCGCCGAGCAGATCCAGGGCAAGGAACTCAGCTACAACAACCTCGTCGATCTGGACGCCTGCTGGGCCCTGGCGCAGGAGTTCGAGGAACCAATGGTGGCGATCATCAAGCACACCAATCCCTGCGGCGCGGCGATCGGCAACGACGTGCTGGACGCCTACCGCAAGGCGCTGGTCGCCGATCCCGTCTCGGCCTTCGGCAGCGTGATCGGCTGCAACCGCGAGGTGAACGGCGATGCCGCCGAGGAAATGGCCACGCTGTTCGTGGAGGCGATTGCCGCTCCCGGATTCACGCCGGAAGCCCGCGCCCGCTTTGCCGCAAAGAAGAATCTCCGTCTCGTCGTCGTGCGTCCCTCCGTGGAGAAGCGCGTCGTCCGGCACGTTTCCGGTGGCCTGCTCCTCCAGGACGCCGATCTCGGGCGCGTCTCTGCCGCGGAAATCAAAACCGTCACGAAGCGCGAGCCAACGCCGGAAGAGCTGTCTTCCCTGCTCTTCGCATGGAAGGTCTGCAAGCACGTGAAGTCCAACGCGATTGTTTATGCCCGCAACGGGCAAACGTTGGGCGTGGGCGCCGGCCAGATGTCGCGCGTGGATGCCGCGAAGTTCGGCGCGATGAAAGCGGTGCTGCCGCTGAACGATTGCGTCGCCGCGTCGGACGCGTTCTTTCCCTTCCCTGACGGCCTCGAAGTCGTCGCTCAGGCCGGCGCAACAGCGGTCATCCAGCCTGGTGGCTCCGTGCGCGACAGCGACGTCATCGCCGCCGCCGACCGCCTCGGCCTCGCGATGGTCTTTACCGGCATGCGCCATTTCCGGCACTAGAGGCGCATCGTCTCCTCTTTGTGGTAAACGTGACGAATGCGCACTCTGGAGAATCGTCTGCGCCTGAGTGAGATCGCGCCCGGCCTGGTGCAGTCGGAGATTCGCGCCATGTCCGTCGAGTGCGACCGCGTGGGCGGCATCAACCTCGCGCAGGGCGTGTGCGACACCGGCGTGCCCGCGGCCGTGGCCGCGCGCGCTGCTCAGGCGATCGCCGAGGGGAACAACATCTACACGCGCCTCGACGGCATTGCGCCGCTGCGCCGGGCCATCGCGGACAAGCTCGCCCGCCACAACGGCATTGCCGCCGATCCCGAGGGCGAAATCCTCGTCGCCTCCGGCGCCACCGGCGCGTTCTACGCCGCCTGCATGGCGCTGCTCGATCCCGGCGACGAAGTCATCCTCTTCGAACCGTTCTATGGCTACCACCTGAACACGCTCAGCGCGCTGCGCGTGCGCGTCCTCTCCGTGCCGCTTGCCGCCGGCAACTGGGCGCTGGACGTGGATGCGCTGCGGCGGGCCATCACGCCGCGGACGCGCGCCATCGTCATCAACTCGCCGTCGAATCCCTGCGGGAAAGTCTTCTCGCAATCCGAACTCGAGGCCATCGCCGCGCTCGCGCTCGAGCACGATCTGTTTGTCCTCACCGACGAGATTTATGAGTACTTCATCTACGGCGGCGCGCGGCACATCAGCATGGCCACGCTGCCGGGCATGGCGGAACGCACCATCACCATCTCCGGCCTGTCGAAAACCTTCAGCATCACCGGCTGGCGTGTCGGCTATCTCGCCGCCGACCGGAAGTGGATGGGCGCCATCGGCTACTTCCATGACCTGACGTATGTCTGCGCGCCTTCGCCGTTCCAGCACGCGACGGCAACCGGCCTGGTAACGCTGCCGGACTCGTTCTATGCCGCAATGGCCCGCGAGTATCAGACGAAGCGCGACCTGCTGTGCGCGGCGCTGGCTGAAGCAGGCCTCACACCCTCGGTTCCGGACGGCGCGTATTACGTGCTGGCCGACGCGACGCCGCTCCAGGGCGCCAGAGCCAGTGAAAAGGCGCGCGCGCTGCTGCGCCAGACCGGCGTGGCCGCCGTCGCCGGCACAGCGTTCTTCTCCCATGGTCGCGGAGACAACCTGCTGCGCTTCTGTTTCGCCAAGCGCGATGAAGACCTGCAGCGAGCCTGCGACGCTCTGCGCTCCGCCGCGTTCTGAGCTCTGTTTTACGCCGCCGTCGTCTGCGCGATCTCCACCAGCGGATACCCCAGCCGCTTCCACTCGTCGTAGCCGCCGCGCAGCGGGCGCACGCGATGGATGCCCATCTTCCGCAGCGTCAGGGCCATCTTTGCCGCTGTCGCCTCACTGGGACAGGTGCAGAACAGCACAATTTCCTGATCGCGCGGAATGCGCCCGCTCTGCTCCACCAGCTTGTCGGGGGTCAGGCTCAACGCGCCGGGCAGCGTGCGCGGATCGGGCAGGTAATCCAGACGATGCCTCAGGTCCACGATAAAAACCGGCTCACCCTCGTCCATCATGCGCTTCAGTTCCGTGGGCTCCAGCCGCGCCATGCGCACGGAGCGCAGAAAGGCGCGGCGCTCCAGCATGCGCCATCCCAGAAACCCGAGAAGCAGCAGCACAAAAATCGCCACAGCAAAATGTCCGGCCGTGGAGAGCGCATGAGGGTTGCGCTTGAGCACATCGCCGAAGAACCGCCCACCCACGAGACTCGAGAGCGCCCACAGCAGCGCGCCCGCTCCGTCGAATGCCAGGAATTTTCCGTAGCCCATGTCGATTTGCCCCGCAATGGGGGCGGCCACCGTGCCCAGCCCCGGCACAAATTTGGCCAGCAGCAGCGCCGCCGCTCCACGTTTGGAAAAATAGCTTTCTGTTTTGCGCACGCAGGCCGTGCTTTCCAGACTCAGCCTGCACACCAGCCGCACCACCGCGCCGCCGTATCGCTTGCCGAAGGCATACCAGATCGAGTCGGCGGTGAGGCTGCCCGCCAGTGCCGCCACCAGAACCATCGGCAGGCTCAGTTTGTGGGTTGCGGTCAGCGTCCCCGCAGTCAGCAGCAGCGGCGTGCTGGGAATCGGGATACCCAGCTGCTCCGCCAGCACCCACAGCAGTACGATCCCATAGCCGTAGCGGACGAAGAGGTCGAGAGCGATAGGCATGGGGGAAACGCCTGGGGAAAGCCGCGGTGCTCCAGTATAGATGGCCGGCGAAAGCGGAGGATGCGACGAACCGCGGTCCGATGAATTCTGACGCTACGGTGGGCTGATGTCTCGAAAGGTAGATTTCTACCTCGATATGGTAGAATGGCGGATATGAGCCTGAATATTAAAAATCGAGAAGCTTACCAGCTCGCTAAAGAATTGTCGGAGATCACCGGCGAGAGCCTGACCCAGGCCGTGACGGTCTCCGTTCGTGAGCGGTTGAACCGCACGCGACGGCAGCGTGGCGAGGGAACGGCTGCTCGCCTGCTCGCGATCGGGGTGGACTGCGCCGCGCATCTGAAGGAGCCGTTTCGCTCCATCGACCATGGAACCCTGCTCTACGACGAAAAGGGATTGCCGCGATGATCCTGGATTCGTCCGCGCTGATCGCGATTCTCCGCAATGAGCCTGAGGCGGCGAAATTCGCGAAGGCCATCGAAGCCTCCGAGGAGCGCCGCATTTCGGCAGTGAATTACGTGGAGGCCGCGGTGGTGATCGATGGCAGCCGCGACCCGATTGCCAGCCGCCGATTCGACGATCTGGTGCGCGAGGCCGCGGTGGCGATCGACCCGGTCACGGAAGAGCAGGCACGGCTGGCGCGCGAGGCGTATCGGGATTACGGCAGGAGCAGCGGTCATCCCGCACAGCTGAATTTCGGCGACTGCTTCGCCTACGCGCTGGCCAGGGCGGCAGGACAGCCGCTGCTTTTCAAAGAACACGACTTTTCGCGGACAGACATTGCTTCCGCCCTGCCCTGACTACGGCTCCTCGCTGAAATCCACCTTCAGCCGCCACCCCTGAGCGCTGCTCTGCCGGGCCAGCTCGATCAGCCGCGTCGTGCGCCACACCTGCTCCGGCTTCACGGCCAGCTCGGCGCGGCCCAGCAGCGCGTCGCGCACGTTGGCGTAATAGCCGCAGTAGTCTCCCTTCAGCGTCGGCACGCGGCGCGTTGTGCCGCCGCAGATGCGCAGCTCGCCCCAG
>JASHRH010000283.1 GCA_030037475.1 Acidobacteriaceae bacterium | reverse complement strand
GTCGACGTGCACTGCAGCGCAAACGCGAAGAACA
Source organism: Acidobacteriaceae bacterium (assembly GCA_030037475.1). Classification (GTDB taxonomy): domain Bacteria; phylum Acidobacteriota; class Terriglobia; order Terriglobales; family Acidobacteriaceae; genus Palsa-343. Next base: position 3,868 of record JASHRH010000283.1, on the reverse strand, counting down.
CCACCAGGGCCATTGCGCCGCCCAGGGTCAGATCATGCCGCAGCGCCGCCTGCAGGCCGAGCGACTGCGTCGAAGGATCCGCCCCGTACAGCGTTCCCAGCGTGCCTACAATCACCTCGCGCGCCATCACTGAAGTCAGCAGCCCAATCCCGATCTTCCAGTTGAATCCGAGTGGCCGAATCACCGGCTCGATCCAGTGCCCCACGCGCCCAATCAGGCTCTCGCCCAGCGCCGTCCCGGCCGGCAAATGGCTCAGCACCCACAGCACCACCGTCACCGACAGAATCACCGTCCCTGCCTGGCGCAGGAAAATCTTTCCGCGGTCCACCAGCCGCAGACTCAGCGACCGCAAGGTAGGCAGACGGTATTGCGGCAGCTCCAGAATGAACGGTGCCGACGATGCCTTCAGGATCGACGATTTCAGCAGCCGCGCCGTCCCCAGCGCTGCCAGGAATCCCAGCAGATACAGCGACAGCATCACCGCCGCCTGCATCCCCAGAAAACCTCCCAGCAGCGGCTTGTTCGGGATGAAGGCCGCAATCATCAGCAGGTAAATCGGCAGCCGCGCCGAACAGGTCATGAACGGCGTCACCAGAATGGTCGCGAACCGGTCGCGCTTGTTCTCAATCGTCCGCGTCGCCATAATTGCCGGCACCGCGCACGCATACGCCGACAGCAGCGGAATGAACGCTTTCCCATTCAACCCGATCGACCGCATCATCCGGTCGGCGATCAGCGCTGCCCGCGCCAGATAGCCGGAGTCCTCCAGCACGCCGATGAACAGGAAAAGCAGCAGGATCTGGGGCAGAAAGACGAGCACTGAAGCCACGCCGCGCCACACGCCGTCAATCGCCAGCGACTCCAGCCAGCCATGCCCCAGCAGCGGCGCCACTTTGTCGCCTGCCGCGTACAGCACCCGCCCAAACTCATCCGACAGTGGATTGCCAATGGTGAACACCACCTGGAACACTGCGAAGACCACCGCCAGAAAAATCAGCGGTCCCCAGACGCGGTGCAGCAGCACCCCATCGAGCCGCTTCGACCATTCCGACGAAAGCGGCGCCTTGTACTTCGTCCGCGTGCTGATCCCGGTCGCCCACTGCCGGTACGACCGCGGATTCCCGATCACCGGCAGCTCAATTCTTGTCGCCGCCGCTGTACCATCAACCGGCATCCCGGATGAGTCTGCCCGCACGGGCAGTACCTCTTCCTTCCGATTCAGAAAATGATTGATGGCGTCCAGCCCGGTGCCTCGCGTCGCGCTGATCTTCGCCACCGGAACGCCGAGCTCCTGGGCCAGCGCCAGCGTGTCCACGCGTCCGCCGCGCGCCTCCATCAAATCGCTCATGTTCAGCAGCACCAGCGTGGGCAGGCCCAGCGCCAGCACCGGTGCGGCCAGCATCAGTTGCCGCCGCAGTTGCAGAGAATCCAGCACCATCAGAATCGCGTCCGGCGCCGGTGTCCCTGGCATCTCCCCATGCAGCACTTCCACGGCCACGCGCGCGTCTTCTGAGTACCGGTCCAGCCCGTAGATCCCCGGCAGGTCGATCAGCGTCAGGTCGCCACGACCAATCCCATTCAGCCGGCCCACTCGCTGCTCCACCGTGACGCCCGGATAATTGGCCACCTTCTGCCGTAGGCCGGTCAGCCGGTTAAATAACGTCGATTTTCCTGAATTGGGGGGCCCCACCAGCGCAACTGTGCGGATTTTCCCCGCTACGCGCGGTTCCTGCAGAAGTTCGACAGTGTCCGTGCTGCAGCAACTGCTCATCAGTTTCTCGTATTCGAAGCGTCGTACTCCCGGACCCGGATCGCCTGCGCGGTATCCCGCCGCAGCGCTACTTCAAAGCCGTCAATCGAGTACACCGTCGGGTCGCCGGCCGGAGCCCGCCGCACCACCCTCACCCTCGCCTCCGGCACAAAGCCCATGTGCATCAGGTGATGCTGCACTTCCCCAGGCAAATCGAGCGACTCGATCACTCCCACGGTCCCAATGGGCAATTGGCTCAGCAGACTCAACTTCCATGCTCCGGAGAGATCGAAATCGTCCGCAGCTCCGGCCTCAAATTCCGATAATAGCGCAATTGCGACCATTTTGCTCCTATATTGGGAAGCATAAAGTCGCCTCCAGGGCTGTTTCCGTGATCCATGTCACACTTCAGCGGTCGTCTGCTCAGTTCCGATCTCGAGTCCAGTCAGGAAACCCGCTTGGTTTCTCGTCCTGGCCGCTTCATTCCTGCTCTTCTGTCGCTCGCAGGAGATGGACTCGCCAACTCGCCACCGATCGCTTCCCCGACGACCGGTTTTCAACTCCTCCTTCCATTACCATCAGAAAAGAGCCTCTTTTTCCTGTTTTTTGAACGTTCTTCTTCCGGAGTGACGTCTTCTTCATGGGCTGTGGCAAGTTTTTGCGCTCTTCTGTGTCCCGGTTGGCCGCTTTTCTGGCTCCAGTTTTCCTGACCTTGCTGCTTTCCGGCCTGCTTCTCGCCGCGAACACCGTGGTCTCACGCCCTGCCTCGCCACCCTTGGCCGCAGGCGCAGCGGGAAAGCCCAAAGTCGTCAGGCCTTCCCCCGACGTCCTGATTCTGGTCAACGGGGACCGCATCACCGGCACTATGCTCCACTCCGCTGGCGAAAGCATTTCGTTTCACAGCGACGTACTCGGCGACCTCCAGCTCAAGTGGAACGACATCAGGGAGTTACAGACAAAAACGCGGATGGTGATCCTCGGCCGGAACACGCCGGCGCGCGGCAAGCTGGCCCTGAATCTGCCCCAGGGCACGATTTCCGTCGCCAATCAGCTCATCACCGTCCATCCGGAAGACGGCGTTGTGATCCCACCTATTCCCGTCAAAGACGTCGAGTACATCGTCGACGAGAACACTCTCCGCAAGCAGATCGCCGGCCGCCCCGACCTGTGGGCAGGCTGGAACGGCTCATTCACCGCCGGCGCCACTGTGATTCAGGCTTCCCAGGAGCAGTACACCTTTAACGGAGCGGTTAACCTGACCCGAGTGGCGCCCACCGTCACCTGGCTGAATACCGACAACCGCACCCTGATCGACTTCACCGGCTCCTTCGGCAAGATCATTCAACCCAGCTATTCCACCGGCGGCGTCTACATCCCGGCCAGCAGCTCGAAGGAATCCATCTACCATGCCGACGCTGAGCGGGATGAATATTTCTCGCCACGTTTCTATGCCCTGGGCCAGACGGTCTTCGACCACAACTATGCTCAGGCGCTCGATCTGCAGCAGATTTACGGCGCTGGCGTCGGCTGGACGGCGATCAAGCGCCCCACGCAGGAGCTCGACCTCAAGACCACGCTTCAATACGAGGGCCAGAGCTTTCTCGATGCCTCTGCCGGAGTGGATCAAAACCTCATCGGTTCTACGCTCGACGCCAACTGGGGCGCGAAGCTACCCTACAGGATTGCTTTCAGGCAGCAGGTTTCGTGGATTCCGGCGTACAACAATCCCTACGCCTATTCAGCAGGAGAAACGGATTCGCTGACGATGCCGTTCTTCAGGCGTCTGGCATTCTCCGTCGGCTCTATCGACAGCTATCTGAACGACCCGCCTCCAGCCGCCGTTCCGCCAACCCGGCGCAATTCCTTCCAGTTCACGACCGGCTTCACGTACGCCATCAAGTCGAAGTACTGAGCGGAACCTTACTTCTTCTTTCCGGGCTTCGACTGCGCAGGCGTCGCCGTCGTTTCGAGCGGCTGGTCCAGCAGTTGCACCGCGTCGTCCGGCAGCGTCGTGTTGGCGTTTTTCAGCAGCAACGCGATCTGCCACATCTGCCGCTCGCTCAGCACCTTGTTGAAGGACGGCATTCCTGTCAGGCGAATTCCGTTCGCGATTTTCCA
>JASHRH010000282.1 GCA_030037475.1 Acidobacteriaceae bacterium | reverse complement strand
CATATTTCGGGTCTGTCCACGCCTTCCAAACCAATTCGCGTGGGGCATCAAATACTCTTGTGACGACCATCCGCCGGGCCTCGTTCACCGTGTCTTTTGGCATCTCTGACCTCCGCTTTCTTCATTTGACTGATAACCACATCCAGCTTGTCGAAACTCTCTTCCCAGAATTGGCGATAACTCATCGCCAAGTCGCTGACGGTCTTTATCGCCTCGGGCCTCAGCGTGCAGACACTCTCTCGTCCACGCTTCGTTTTGATCACGATCTTTGCCCGCACCAGGTAAGCAATATGTTTTGAAATCATCTGCTGCGAGAGCGCAAACGGCTCCGTCAAACGATGCACAGAGGCAGGGCCGCGTGAGAGCCGCTCGATCATCGCCCTGCGGGTCGGATCAGACAAAGCCGCAAATGTCGTCCCCAGGCTATCCACAACCACATGGTAGTGGATTTTCTGTCGATGTCAAGTGGGAAATTTTTGTTCCCTGATGGTTCCGCAAGGAGCATGCAGGTTGGTGGATATAGCGGAGGGATCAGTGGCCAGGGATCAGAAGTCAGGGATCAGAGATCGGGCCCGGCCTGCCGCACAAGGCGCGGCAAGGGCGGGGCGCCTGCGTGTGCTACGCTCAAACTTCGGAGCGGAAGCGGCGGGTACGGCATCCAATCCGCGGTGTCCCTGATGGCTCTGGAGACGATCGATACAGCGGCAAAACGCGGCGTCCTGGCGGTACAGGAATACACTGCGCTGTCGGTCCGCGCGGTAAGCAACATCTTCCGCCAACCCTTTTATGCCGGGGACCTGTTCCAGCAGGCGGACATCATCGGAGTGGGGTCGCTGCCGATCGTGATCCTGACCGGGTTTTTCCTGGGATGCGTGCTGGCGCTGCAGACGGCGTCGAGCCTGGAGCAGTTTGGGGCGACGGCGTTCACCGGCCAACTGGTCAGCATGTCGATGATCAAGGAGATCGGGCCGGTGGTGACGGCGCTGATGGTCTCCGGCCGCAACGCGTCGGGCATGGCCAGCGAGCTGGGGTCGATGATCGTCACCGAGCAGATCGACGCCATGCGCGCGCTGGGTACCGATCCGCTGAAGAAGCTGGTGATGCCGCGGATTGTGGCCACGGTGCTGATGCTGTTCTTCCTGGTGATCCTGTCGGATACGGTGGGGATTCTGGGCGGCGGATTCGTCGCGGTGGCGATGCTGGGACAGAGCGGGTCACAGTACTTCCACACCGCCTATCAGTCCCTGGAATATATGGATTTGCTGCAGGGGCTGATCAAGCCGGTATTCTTCGGTCTGATCATCGCCACGATCGGCTGCTACTTCGGGATGAAGACGAAGGGCGGAACACAGGGCGTGGGCCGCTCGACGACGCAGGCCGTAGTGTGGGCCTCGGTGCTCATCATCGTCACGGATTTCGTGATCAGCCGGTTCATGATCGGCATCTTCGGGCGGTGAACGGGTGAGCGCGAATGAGTCGGCGCCGCCGGTCGTTGCCGGCTCGACCAACGAGCCGGTGGTCGTCTTCGAGGACGTCAGCATCGGGTTCGGAGCGGAGCCGGTGCTGGAAGGAATCTCGTTCCGCGTGGAGCGCGGAGAAACGCGCATTCTGCTGGGACCGGCGGGCGTGGGCAAGAGCGTGCTGCTGAAGCTGGTGAACGGGCTGCTGCGGCCGGATTCGGGACGCATTTTCGTCTTCGGGAAAGAAATCAGCGCCATGCGCGAGTCGGAGCTGTTCGAGCTGCGCGGGTCGATTGGAACCGTGTTCCAGGAGGGCGCACTGTTCGATTCCCTCAACGTGCGCGACAACGTGGGCTACCGGCTGATGGAAGAGCATTTGCCGGAAGACGAGGTGACGCGGCGAGCGACCGAGGCGCTGCGATTCGTGGAAATGGAGCACACGCTGTACAAATTCCCCTCGGAACTGTCGGGCGGGATGCGGCGGAGAGTGGCGATTGCGCGGGCCATCGTGAGCGATCCGAAGCTGATCCTGTACGACTCACCAACGGGGGGACTCGATCCCATTACGTCGACGACGATCATTGAGCTGGTGATGAAGCAGCGCGATGTGCAGCATACCAGCTCGCTGGTGGTGACCCACCGCCTGCAGGACGCGTTCACGCTGGCGACGCATCGCTTCAGCCGGGAGAAGAACGGCATGGAACCGCTGCCGCCGCACACCGCCGACGCGAACACCAGCTTCCTGATGCTGCACAACCGGCGTCTGGTCTTCGACGGCTCGACGGCAGAACTGGTGCACTCGGACGATCCGCTGATCCGGGCGTATCTGGCTTAGCGGGTGATGAGGACTTCGTAGAGGTTGTCGCGGGCGAGGAAGAACTTATTGCCGGCGAAGCCATCGAAGAGCCGCTCGATGTTGCGGTTGGTGCAGACGCGCAGGATGGGGAAGGACTCCGACTGCTGTATTTCCACTTCCCCGCTCTCGGTGAGATGGTAGCGGCAATAGGCGGTGTAAGGGCCCTCGCGCTTGCTGTGGAAAACGGCCAGCACCTTGCCGCCGGGGCGCGTGGCGGCGCGCAGGCGCTGGACCAGCGGCGTCACCAGGCCTTCCGGGATGTAATCGAGCGTCGCCCACAGCAGGACCACGTCGAATTCGCGGCCGGGGAAATTGAGGTTCTCCTGGAAAAAGCCGTCGACGTTGAAGCCGGGCTTGCTCTCGCCTTCGGCGGGGGGCAACTGCCAGTTGCCGCGCAGCGCCTCGTGGACCACGTCGGCCATGTACACGCTGTGGCCCATGCCGGTGAGGAAGTTGATGTTTCGGGATGAAGTGGGGCCGATATCAAGAACGCGCAGAGATTCCTGCTCGCGCAGATGCTTCAGCAGCGCTTCCCATCCGCTGGAGCGGCGAGGAATGCGCGGACCGGTCAGCAGCGCGGGGCGATCCCGCCCCGGTTCGTCGTGCTTTTTGCGAAAGAGATTGCCGATCACGCTCCGTTGCCGTCCTTCAGGAAATCTCCGCTTCGATTGTAACGGGGCGGCTCGCAGCAAACATGCTGAGCAGTCCCGTACGCTGCGCGGCGATCACTTCTGTTCGTAGGTGTAAAAGCCGCGGCCGGATTTGCGGCCCAGCCAGCCGGCGTCGACCATGCGGATGAGCAGCGGGCAGGGACGGTATTTGGGATCGCCGAGGCCGTCGTGCAGCACGCGCATGATGTCGAGGCAGACGTCGAGGCCGATGAAGTCGGCGAGCGTCAGCGGGCCCATGGGATGTGCCATCCCCAGTTTGAAAACCTGATCGACCGCTTCGGGCGTGGCGACGCCTTCCATGACGGCGTACATCGCCTCGTTGAGCAGCGGCATGAGGACGCGGTTGGAGACGAAGCCGGGAGCGTCGTTGACCTCGACGGGGGTTTTGCCGAGCTTCCGCGCGAGCGCGTGGACCGCGTCAAAAGTGTCCTGCGAGGTGGCGAGGCCGCGGATGACCTCGACGAGCTGCATGATCGGCACGGGATTGAAGAAGTGCATGCCGATGACGCGGTTGGGCCGGCTGGTCTGCGCGGCGAGCTTCGTGATGGAAATAGACGACGTATTGGTGGCGAGAATGACGCCGGAACGTGCGATGCGATCGAGATCGCGGAAGAGGTCGCGCTTGATTTCGAAGCGCTCCGTGGCGGCTTCGACGAGGAAATCACAGTCGGCGAGCGCGGCGCGGTCGAGCGTGCCCTGAATGCGCGCGAAAGCGGCGTCGGCTTCGGCCGCGGTGATCTTCGACTTTTCAGCTTCGCGGTCGAGGTTTTTGTGAATGGTGGCGAGGCCGCGGTCGAGGAAGCGCTGCTCGACCTCGCAGAGGCGGACGGCGTAGCCCGAGCGCGCGAAGACGTGGGCAATGCCATTGCCCATGGTTCCGGCGCCGAGAACGCCGACGGTGCGGATGTCAGTCATGCTGTTGCTCCCGGATTATGGTACCCGCACGAGCAGGCAGGTGATGTTGTCGCGGCCGCCGGCTTCGTTGGCGGACTCCACCAGGCGCCAGGCGGCAGGATCGAGGTAGGGCGCCTCAGCGGCGATCGCGAGGATGCGGGCGATCTCGTCTTCGGCGACTTCGCGGCTGAGGCCGTCGGTGCAGAGCAGGAAGAGATCGCCGGGCTCAACGGGCAGTTCGTGGATCTCCT
>JASHRH010000281.1 GCA_030037475.1 Acidobacteriaceae bacterium | reverse complement strand
GCAGGTTCAGCAGGATCTCCGCGATCCCGCTCATCCCAATCCCGCCGATCCCGATGAAGTGAACCCGTTGCGCCTTGGCGAACATAGTAGAAGTAAAGCAGAAATGGGGGAAGAGAAGTAGAGCAGAAACGCACGAGAAACACAGAGCAAGCTTCGGAATCGCGCCCCGCCTTTACTGCACCACCGTCGTTGCCACTCCCTGCGTCGTCATCGTCAGGTCGTTCTGGTGGATGAACTGCACCGTCACCACGAAACTCTGCCGTTCCTCCCACTGCTCCCTGGTTACCTCAAAGTGAAAAATCATCTGCCCGTCGACCTCCTGCCCCGGAGCGAGCGTGATGTTCCTCTCGACCGGCGTCTTTTCCCCGGCCACCAGCTTCGGATACGCGACAAACACCTTCCCAAAGTCCGTGTCGTCGGCTGCATAGCTCCGCTCCGTCTTCCCGTCGTGCAGGGTCAGGTCGCCCCACATTTCATGCAGAAACAGCGGCAGCTTCGTTGTGCTCCTGATCTTCACGTTCGCCAGCACGATCATCTCGTCGTATACATTGGGTCCGCCATCCACGCCGCCTATCGCTGATCCCGTCGACAGCTCCCGGTGAATCGGATACACGGTCATCGACACCACCTGACCCGCGTGCACCGGTCCCTTATACGTGGCCCAGACGTAGCCGCCCACGACGGCGCCCACCAGCACAATCGCGATCAGCACTGCGATCGCTGGATTCAGTCCGCTTCGTTCCTCCATTTCGTTCTCACCTTTCCTGACATCCTGTGGTGAAAGACCGGTTTTGAAGGGGCACGACTTTGAGTCGTGCCGAAAGTCATGCAGGAAGACTCGGCTTTAGCCGCCGAGGGAAGGTCTTCGCAAACTTCCGACATTCACCGCAGTCTCGTCCCGGTTCTCACGCCGGCCGCGGCCGCAATGCACTGAGAAATTCTCGCGCCCCCAGCGTGTTCAGCACATCCCGTTTTTCCAGCCAGGCTCGTCGCAGTTGTTGCACCCCGTACCGCATTTTGCCGAGGTGACTCGTATGATGCGAGTCCGTGTTCACTGTAATCCGGCAGCCCAGCTCTTTTGCCAGCCGCAGGTCGCGGTCGCACAGGTCCAGCCGGTCCGGATACGCATTGTGCTCCACGGCCACGCCCAGTTCCGACGCCTGCCGCAGCGCCGCCGTCAGATCGATCGCGAACGGCTCGCGGCGCAGCAGCAGCCGTCCTGTCGGATGCCCCAGAATCCGCAGATACGGATTCTCCATCGCCCGCAGCACCCGCTCCGTCATCTGCGCTTCCGGCTGGTTGAACAGCGAGTGCACGCTGCCGATCACTACATCCATCTGCGCCAGCACCTCGTCCGATAAATCCAGCGCGCCATCGCCCAGAATGTCCACTTCGATTCCCGCGAAGACGCGGATCTTCCCCTCCATCTCCGCGTCCACTTCCCTGATCCGCTTCACGTGCTCCAGCGCGCGCCGATCGTCCAGTCCATTCGTCATCGCCAGATTTTTCGAGTGATCCGTGATGGCGATGTATTCGTACCCGCGCTCCAGTCCCGCCTCGGCCATCTCCCGGATCGAGTTTTTTCCATCCGTCGCGTGCGTGTGCATGTGCACGTCGCCGCGAATGTCGCTCTCCTCAATCAGCACCGGCAGCCGGTGCTCCTCCGCCGCCTCGATCTCTCCGTTGTTCTCGCGCAGTTCTGGCGGAATCCAGTCCATCCCCAGCGCCGCATAGATCTCTTCTTCCGTCGCCCCGGCCACAAACGCGCCATCGTCCACGCGGGCCAGCGCGTATTCGCTCAGCGTGTAGCCGCGCTTCAGCGCCCGCTGCCGCACGCTCACGTTGTGCATCTTCGATCCCGTGAAGTACTGCAATGCGGCGCCATACGATCCCTCCGGCAGCAGCCGCACGTCCACCTGCAGACCGTTCCGCAGCCGGAAGCTTACCTTGTTCTGTCCCTTCGCCAGCATCGTTGTTGCCGGCGGATATGCGGCCGCATGTTCCACTGCCGCATCCACGCAATCCTCTGCGCACGCCGGGCCGGTCGCCAGAATGTCCAGATCGCCGACCGTGTCGCGCCCGCGCCGCAGCGACCCCGCGGGCAGAATCGTCGTGAACCCGGGGAGCTCCCGCAGATACGCAATCAGCTTCTCTGCCGCCGTCTCCGCCACGTCGATCAGGAACCGCCCGCTGTTCTGCTTGTAGTCCTCGATCCCTTTGCGCAGCTTCTCCACCAGCTTGTCGCCGAAGCGCGGCAGCCCCGCCAGCCGTCCCTCGGTGATGGCTTTCTCCAGTTCTTCCACGCTGCCCACCTGCAGCGCGTCCCACAGCAGCGCCACGGTCTTCGGACCCATCCCCGGCAGCCGCAGCAGTTCCAGCATCGTCGGCTTGTATTTCAGCAGCAGCTCTTCGCGCAGCGGCAGCGTGCCCGCGCGCTCGATTTCCCGGATATTCGCCGCCATCCCCTTGCCGATGCCGGGAATCTCCTGCAATTTTTTTGGATCGTCGGCGAGGGTGCTGAGCTGGATGGTCGAGGACTCGACTGCCTCCGCCGCCCTTCGGTACGAACGAATGCGAAACGGATCGCCGGCGCCGATCTCCAGCAGGTCCGCCGTCTCCGCCAGCAGCTGCGCCATGGAGCGGTTATCCATCGCAGTCGATTACACCACGCCCGGAACAGGGAATCCAGGCGTGTAGTTGTTAGGACTTTACAGCCTCTGGGATAGGTCGATTCTTTGAATGGGCACGGCTTTCAGCCGTGGCGCAGAAGCTGCAAAAGCAAATCGATTTTAGCCGCTGAGGAATGTTTTTCGCTCCAGGCGGCATGCTTTCGCAAACTGCAGGACCGGGTAAGATACGGCAACTCTTCAGGAAACAGGATTAAAAATCCGGCCCTTCAGAATAAAAGCGGAATGAATAACTGGAATTGCGGGTGTTGCCGGTCAGGCTACTTCGCGGGCGCGGACCACCTGATCCGCCTGCGGACCCTTTTGCCCCTGAATGATATCGAATTCCACGTCGTCGCCTTCTTTCAGGCTCTTGTATCCGTCCACCTGAATCGCGCTGTAGTGAACGAACACATCGGGTCCATCATCGCGTCCGATAAACCCATACCCCTTCGCGTTGTTGAACCACTTCACCTTGCCTTTATACTGAGCCACAAACACGATCCTTCCTCTGCGCAGTTCGGGTTGGGGGACTCCCAACCTGTAACCCATAGAGACGCTGCCCCCGCCTCTTTGGTTTGCTGCGCCGCCCGTGAAAGCCGCGTAGAAAGGCTGCCATCCAGGCTGTCATTCTGAGCGAACGGGACTCCGAACGTTTTTCAGTTCGGGGGTGGTGAGCGAAGAATCTGCGGCTGCCTCCTCTGCTCTTACGCCCCGGCATGTCGCCAACAGAACGGCGTGAATTTCTTACTGCTTCTTCCTCAGCCGCCGCGCGTAACTCAGCACCGCGATGATCGTTTTCCCATCCTGAATCTTCCTCGCATCGATCAGCCGCAGCACCTCCGACAAGGGCACCATCTGGAGTTCCAGCCACTCATCGTCATCCGGATGCGTCTCACCCGCCGTCAGGTCCTCCGCGAGAAACACCTGCATCCACTCGCCCAGAAACCCTGGGCTGGGATAATACTTCGCCAGCTTTGTCCACTTCCTCGCCGTGTAGCCGGTCTCTTCCCGGAGCTCGCGCTTCGCTCCTGCCAGCCGATCCTCATTCGTCTCCAGCTTGCCCGCGGGAATCTCATAGAGATATTGTTGCGCCGCGTGCCGATACTGCCGCTCGATCAGCACCAGCGGATCTTTCCGGCTCTTCCGGCCATCGACCGCCAGAATCACCGCCGACCCGCCATGCCGCACCACTTCGCGGAACGCATCCTTCCCATCCGCCTCGCGAATCTCCTCCGCCATCACGCGGAACAGCTTCCCGTCGTACGCTACGCGCGACGACAGCACCTGCGCCGGCTTGCCCGGATCGATTTTCAGCTTCTTCCGCACCGGCACCGCGTGCGCGTCTTTCTTCCCGGACTTCGCCGCTTCTTTCTTCTTTGTCCCCATCGCTCCCTCGCTGTCCCTACCGTATCATCCGGGATTCCCGGCTGCTCCACCCCTGTACCGGGATCCCAGCACGCCGGCAGTTAGCGCGATGGGATAGTTGTCGCTGCTTTTGTGGCAGGCCGAG
>JASHRH010000280.1 GCA_030037475.1 Acidobacteriaceae bacterium | reverse complement strand
CGGGATGCGCGGCGCACGCAGGGGCTAATGCCCAGTCATTTGGAGATTGTTATCGGCACGATTGAAACAGTTTGCTGAAAAATCCGAAGAAGGGCGTCGGGAAGAAAACCATCCCTCAGCGGCTAAAGCCGAATTGATTTTGCGACGCTTACGGCACGGCTGAAGCCGTGCCCTGATACAAAGCACCCGTCTTGAAGAGTTTTTCCTCGGGCGGAGGGCCGCTCTATTGGATGACGGCGACTTTGGCGCGTTTGCCGACGCGGACGGTGAGGCGCAGCGGGTTGGTCGCGGTCGGTCCAGGCATACCTGGCTCTGGGACGTAGTAAAGGCTTGTTTGTTTGATGTCATTGATCGAAACCGCACCGGCTTTTATGAGTTTGGTTGCTTCAGTCGCGGACGCAAGACCCAATTCCCGGATCAGCTTCGTAATCGAATATGAAGCCAATACCCCGCCCCCCGACGTACGGCCTTTAGACATTGCTGCGAAAGCCGCGCTGTCCAGGGCAGCGTCCAGTTCCCCGAGTTCGGGGATTGCAAGCGGTGCGATGTACACCTTGTCAAAGGCGACGTTAACTTGTTCCAGGGCACCTCCAGTCGATTTTTGCTGGAACATCTTCGCCCAGTTCTGCCCGGCGGATTGTGCGGCGGCCTCGCCGTGGAAGCCGGCGACGATGGTGCGGGCGAGATTCTTCTTGGCCTGCATCGGATGGAGCGCGCCGGAGGCGATGTCGGCCTTCATCCTGTCGATTTCCGACTGGCGGAGATCGGTGAGCAGCGTCCAGTAGCGGCTCATCATCTCGTCGGAGATCGACATCAACTTGCCGTACATTTCCTGGGGCGGCTCGTGGATGCCGATGGCGTTGTTGAGCGACTTCGACATTTTCTGCACGCCGTCGAGGCCCTCGATGATCGGCGTCATGAGGACGATCTGCGCAGGCTGGCCGTAATCGCGCTGGAGCTCGCGCCCGGCGATGAGATTGAATTTCTGATCGGTGCCGCCGAGCTCGACGTCGCAGCGCAGGGCGACGGAGTCGTATCCCTGAGCGAGCGGGTAGAGGAGCTCGTGCAGGGAGATGGGCTGCTCATTCTGGAAGCGGGCGTGGAACTCGGCGCGCTCGAGCATCTGCGAGACGGTGAATTTCGAGGCGAGACGGATGATGTCCGCGAAGGTGAGCCTGCCCAGCCACTCGGAGTTGAAGCGAACCTCGGTTTTGTCGCGGTCGAGAATCTGAAAGACCTGGCCGGTGTACGTCTTTGCGTTAGCGTCGATTTGTTCGCGCGTGAGCGGCTTGCGCGTGACGTTGCGGCCGGTGGGGTCGCCGATGAGCGAGGTGTAATCGCCGACGAGGAAGATGACCTGGTGGCCGAGGTCCTGGAAGTGTTTGAGCTTGCGCATCAGGACGGTGTGGCCGAGGTGCAGGTCGGGCGCGGTGGGGTCGAATCCGGCCTTGACCCGGAGCGGGACGCCGGTCTGGCGGGATTGCTCGAGGCGGGCGCGCAGCTCTTCGACGCGGATGATTTCGGCCGCGCCCTTTTCCAGCAGATCCATCTGCTCATCGACGGGAAGGAAGGTGGACATGGGCAAAGGACAGTATAAGAGCAGCGAAAGTCCGGTTAGCTGGTAAAGCGGTCAGCTGCCAGCCGCCACGGACTGGCCGTCCAGGCCCATTCGACTCGCCTTCGGGCTCCGCTCAGCAGGCTCCGCGCTTCGCGCGGCGGCGAGCGGGCTTAGAATGGCGGGCATGGACGGGAAAAGAGAATTGCTGCGCCACGCCGTGGCGACAGTGGCGTATCGTGCAACGCGAGCTCTGGAGGACGCCCCGGAGGAATTTGCCGGATTTGCGGGATGCGGCCGGACACCGGCGCAGATTCTGGCGCATCTGGGCGACCTGTTCGACTGGGCGCTGAGCATGGCGAAAGGCGAAGAGAGCTGGCGGAATTCCACGCCATTGCCGTGGAGCGAAGAGAAAGCCCGTTTCTTTGCGGCGCTCGAGGCGTTCGATCAGGCGCTGGCTGCGCCAGGACCGATCCATGCCAAAGAGGAAGTGCTTTTACAGGCACCGGTGGCCGATGCCCTGACGCATGTGGGGCAACTGGCGATGATGCGGCGGCTGGCCGGCAGTCCGGCGTGGAGCGAATACTTTTCCATTGCGAAAATTGCGGCCGGGCGCGTGGGAGCGGATCAGCCGGAGGCGGTGAAGCGATTTCGGTAGAGGAGCAATATTCCTTGTGGCATAGTACGTAAAGCGTAGTATGCTATGCGTAGTGATCCGAAGCTACGGAGATCGGGACACAAGACAACTATTCGAGGCCGGCGGAAATCGCCGTTATCGGGCGATCGAGCGGGTGGCCCTCCGAAAGCTCCAGCAGCTGAATGCGGCCGGGCGGCTGGAGGAGATGGCTGCGCCTCCGGCCAATCGGCTGGAATCCCTGAAGGGAGACCGGAAAGGCCAGCACAGCATCCGCATCAACGACCAATGGCGCATCTGCTTTCGCTGGCGGGAGGGCGATGCGTATGAAGTAGAGATCGTGGACTATCACTGAGGCGACGACTATGGCGCGAACCGCTTTTCCTTCAACCCGAACCTTTTCTCCGGAGCCGATCCATCCTGGCGAGCACCTGCGCGAAGATTTCATGCGGCCACTGGGGCTGTCAGTGAACGCGCTGGCGCTGGCGCTGCGCGTGCCGGCTACGAGGATTCTGGCCATCGTTCAGGAAAAGCGCAGGATTACGCCAGATACGGCGCTGCGGCTGGCGCGGTATTTTGGGACCTGGCCTGAATTCTGGCTGAATCTGCAAACGCACTACGAGTTGGCTCTGGCGGAACGAGAATCGATGGCTGCCATCGCGAGCGAAGTGACGCCGCGCGAGCGGAAGACTGCCTGACGCCGGCTCACCGATTGCCTTCCTCCCAGCCGAAGGCGCCGGGGAAGTGCTCGAAGGCAGTGGGTGAGTCCTTTTCAAAGTAGATCGACAGAATGTCGAAGCGGGTGGGGACGTCGCGGCGCGGAAGCTGGCGCAGATAGTGGCGCGCGAGACGGCGCATCGTGCGGCGCTTGTCTTCATCGACGGCCAGGTGGGCGGGAGCGACGGCGCGGGTGGTGCGGGTCTTAACCTCGACGAAGCAGAGCGTCGGACGGGACGCGTCGCCGGATGGGTTCACGGGCGCGTCTGAGGTCCACGCAATCAGGTCAAGATCGCCGGGGGCGCGGGCGGAGCGCCAGGAGTGGGCGACGACGACGTATCCGTGACGGCGGAGCCAGAAGAGGGCGGCGCGCTCGCCGCGGCTGCCGGTGACAAAATGCGCGGCGCGGACGGGGCGGCGGCGGACCGCGGCGCGATCGAGGGCCTCCAGCGCAGATTCCAGCAAGCGCAGGCGGAAATTCCGGAGCACGCGGCTATTCTGGGCCAGGGGCGAGAACGCCACAAGAGTACCGGAGTGCGCAGGAATGACAAAAGGCGAACCCGAAGGCCCGCCTTTTGCGGTTCAACTGATTTTTGCTGCGTCTTACAGAGGCTGCACGTCAGCTGCCTGCCAGCCCTTTGGCCCCTTGACGACGTTGAATTGCACGGCCTGGCCTTCCTGCAGACTCTTAAAGCCATTTGCGGAGATGGCAGAGTAGTGCACGAAAACATCCTCGCCGTTCTGGCGCGAGATGAAGCCGTAGCCCTTCGCGTCGTTAAACCACTTCACAGTTCCTTGTTCCATTGTGTTGCTTATATCCTGAATTGAATTGCGCTGGAGTGAATCGGAGCGAAACTGGCAGGGCCTGCTGGTTGGGCGAGGCGAACGACCGCGCTTGCCCGGTTCGGTTCTAACGCTAGCTCAGTGTAGCAGATCCCGGAAATCGGCGCAGAATCGGCGGCGGGAAACGCCTGATGCATTGAGCTTTGCGGCGTTTCGGCGCGGCGACCTCAGCTAACGGGCGCGGGAAGGAGGGTGCCGGCCTTCAACGTGGCCATGACCGGGGTTCCGGCAGCGATCTGAGCGTCCTGCCCGTGCATGAAAGCGGCGACGAAGCCAACGCCGGGAATTGCGGCAAGTCCCCTGGCCTTGTGCACCGCGGATTTGCCGGCCAGGGTCCGCAGGGCATGGAGCGGAACGACCGTGCCGTGGAGTGAGAGCGACTCCACCCGGAAAGAGATCTCACCGGGCAATCCGCCCATGGCGGGGTGGTCGACCTGGATGACTTTGCCGGCAGCGGGGGTGCCCTTCGGGGCGAGGACGACATTTCCGGCTTTGAGATCCTCGGCTAGTTGCAGAGAGACCGTATCGCCGACCTGCGCCGTCTGCGAACTGATGGGGACGGTGAAGACGAGCGGGATGGCGACGTTGAGCGCGATCTGGTAGCCGCCGCTGGCAGGCGTGGTTGGCAGGGCTACGGGAGCCAGAGCTGGAGGCGCGCCAGGAAATTTGTAGGCCGCAGAAGCGACGACGCTGCTGGAGCAGTTCGGCGCGACAGCGATGGCCTGGAGGGTCGTAGTAGAGCCGATGGTGATGGGGCCGGCGTAGCGCCGCGAGGCCGTGGTGGGCGTCCAGCCGTTGGTGGTGTAGTAGATGACGGCTCCGTAGGCCTTGTCGGTGAGACGGACGGCGATCGGCTTGTTGTATGAGCCGGCCTTCACGGAAAAGCGAGGCGAAACGGTCAACGGAAATCCGCAGCAACGCGGGCTTGAGTTGTCCGCCGCCTCCTGGCTTGCCTGCATGGCGTCCTGATTCGCTTGTTGTGTAGCCTGCATGGCGGCCATGTTGGCTTGTTGAGCCGCCTGCATGGCGGTCATATTGGCCTGCTGAGCGGCTTGCATGGCGGCATCGGTTCCGGGATCCTGGGACCAGGCGAGCGGAGCGGCGAAGAGGATCGAGGCAGAGATCAGGCCGATGAGGCCAAAGGAAAAGCGAGGGCGGGTCATGCTGCACCTCCTGAACAGGATGTAGACGGGGCAGAGGGGAAAAGGATCCCGGCGGCGTCAGTTGGGCATTTGGGCAGCGAGCATAGCCTGCTGTGCGTCAATCATGGCCTGCTGGACCTGCTGCATCGCCTGGTCGGCAGCGAGCTGCGCCTGCGCGGCGGCCGCGGCTCTGGGATCCTGCGCCCGCGCCGTGGCGGCTGTCAGGGTGAGCATAACGAGGAGAACCACTGCTGCTTTCATTCCGCGTTTCATGGGGCACCTCCTGCTGATTTCTCTTTTCTCTCTGTCCGTGCAAACCCGGACGCGGGAAAAAGATGCGGAGTATTCTGAAGGTTCTTTCCACGATGAACGACCCAACCTGCGCGCATTAAGGGTCAGTCCTTCGGGTGGAGGCCGTATTCATTGGGGCGCGATCTCACCTATCACCATCAGGACGGGTGCCACATGGCCAATGGAGAATGGAGCGCAACTGGGCGCGATATGAGGGAGGTGCTTAGCGACCGACTTCACGCCTCACTTTTGTTACCACAGCTACGCCGCAACAGCAGCCCGGGCCTCGCCGCGCACAACTCTGACTCTTTTGCGGTACTGGCTCCATCCGCCCCCAAATAGACAATAGAACTCTCCCAGGAACATTAGGACAAACAGCAGCACGAAAAACTCAATAAACCCTTCGACGGGACCCAGGATTACGAAAAAGGGGACTTTGGAAAACACCCTCTTTATCCCGCCCCAGATTGCTGGGATTCCCCAATAGAAGGACCAGGCGGAGTAGCCAGAAAAGACAGCGGCAATTGCGCCCCCGACCAGACCCAAAAACACCGATCCGACGGTTAGCTGTCCCGCTCGCGCTACGACCACCAAGTAATAGGGAATCTCCAGAACGCAGAGGATGAAAAAGATCGCGAACACGATCTTGGATGTTCTGATTCGCCGTCGAGCCCTTGCGACAACGGCTTCCTGCGTCTCCCTGATTTGCTGCTTCTCGGTTTCGACGGCCTTTAGTTCTCGCGCGATGCAGCCCTTGCAGAACATGCCGCCGTTGACCTCCCGCAGACATTCGTGACACGCGCACTTGCCGCATTGATTACAGGTGCCAACCGCATCCTGAACCGGATGATAGAAGCATTTCATTCCATTTCTCCTTTGCTGTCTATGTAGGTTTGCCACCCCATGTCGAAGACGCTAGAACTGGTCTCATAAACCCGATCCGGCAGTTGAGACCGCTTGTGAGACCTGCCCCCGAAGCGGGGCTCATGAACCTGACCGAAGCTGCCGCCCTATTTATGAGACCAGTTCTAGATTCTTGGCTTTGCGATATTCGTAGACTGCACCCCCGAAGACACCGTAAAGGTAGCCAAAATAGATCGGGATGACGAAGAAGCCGACGGCAAGAACCAGCCACCCCATGGATGATTCGAGAATCAGCCAGGAACTGTTCTCGAATAGGTCCTTCCACCAGTTCCAAGCTGCAGGAACTCCCCAGAGGAATGCCCAGAGAAGATAGGTCAGCGCGATGGTCAGGGCGGGCACTGCGAAAAGCTTCCCCGGCGCGGACATGCTGGGGTCGGTTGCGAATTGGTCAATTACTCCGAGAGCGATCACGATGAGGCCCGCAGTCGTTAGCAGCCGGTTCCGTCTAATTCGCCTTATTGCTTCGGAGCGGATATCGTGAATCTCGTTTGCGCGTTCCGTCTCTCCGGCCTCAATACCGACGGCTTCCAGTCGCCTCAGAAGACAATCGGTACAGTAGAAGACGTCCTCCACCTCCTCAAAGCAGGCGGCGCATCCTGCCGAACCACAGGATCCGCATACCACAGTGCCGCCCCCGTTCGTGTGTCCTCCACATTGCATATTTAATCCGTACGGTTTCGATCAAACAAAGCCACGTTGTTACGCTTGGCCGCTGCCGCCGCATCGCGGACACCTGACCTCCCTGTGCCCATAGCATTGCGGGCACTTTCCGGCAAACACGGACAGCGTTATTTCCGTTCCGCTGCCTTCGCAGCGGGAACAGGTAACCATTCCACTGCCGTGACATCTTGGACAGGTGCCGGACAAAGAAGCCCTCCTTTCGCTTGTAGGCTCAGAGGGCGCTAATGCCAGCAGGACCAGATTGGAGGGGAATAACTGTGCTGGTCTCTAAGCCCACTTGCGACAGCATCCTAGGGGAAGAAACACAATATACACGAGCAGACCGATGGACGCAGCAGAAATTTGCGGCTTGGCCACGATAGGGCCAATAGGAAGCGGTTCAGCGAAGGGCTTGGGGTTGCCTGCGGCGTATTCTGGAATGTGCTCCTCCTATGAACGTTCCCACGCTGGAACTCCTGGCAGACGCGCTGGAGCGGCTGCAGGGCGAGTTTGCCGGACTACCGGAACCGAGGCTGAATCCGCCGGCGATGGACCGGGCCGCAGCCGTGCTGGATGAAGCGGCGCGGAGACTGGGCGACAACTTCCCGTACTTTCATCCGCTGTACGCAGGGCAGATGCTCAAGCCTCCACATCCGGCGGCGTGGGCAGCCTACGCGCTGGCGATGAGTCTGAATCCAAACAATCACGCCCTGGACGGCGGGCGGGCGAGCTCGCGCATGGAAGTGGAGGCGGTACGGGAGATCGCCGGAATGTTCGGCTGGACGAACTTTCTGGGGCACCTGACCAGCGGCGGGACCTTCGCCAATCTGGAGGCGCTGTGGGTAGCGGGACAGATGGCGCCGGGGAAGAAGGTGATCGCGTCGGAGCAGGCGCACTACACGCACAGTCGCATCAGCGGAGTGCTGAAGCTGGAATTCGCGAGCGTGGAAGCTGACGCGCGTGGGCGGATGGATGCGCGCGCTCTGGAGACGGTGCTGAAGGCTGGCGAGGTGGGGACCGTGGTCGCAACGCTGGGGACGACGGCCGTCGGCGCGGTCGACCCGCTGAACGAGATTCTGGAGCTGCGGAAGAGATTCGGGTTTCGCCTGCATGTGGATGCGGCGTACGGAGGGTATTTTCGGCTGGCGGAAAATCTGGGCGCGGAAGCAGCGCGGGCATTCGCGCACATCGGCGAGGCAGACTCGATTGTGGTGGATCCGCACAAGCACGGCTTGCAGCCCTACGGGTGCGGGTGCGTGCTGTTTCGCGATCCGGCGATGGGGCGGTGGTACAAGCACGATTCGCCGTACACGTATTTCACCTCAAACGAGCTGCGCCTCCACCCCAGCGAACGAGCTCTTGCAACGGAGCGAGCCATCGACCCGGAGTCCACAGAGAAAAGCCCGTTCGCCGGGGGCCCCGGGCATCTGGGAGAGATCAGCCTGGAATGCTCGCGGGCGGGCGCGTCGGCCGTCGCGCTGTGGACCACGCAGAGGCTGCTGCCGCTGGTGAAAGGCGGCGAGTTCGCTCGCGGCCTGGAGCAGGGGAGGGCTGCGGCGCTGCGGCTCTACGAGCGGATCGCGGGCGATCGGAGGTTTGTGGCGGGGCCTACGCCCGAACTGGACATTGTGGCGTGGGGGCTTCGCGCCGCGAGCGTGACTGAGGCATCGCGGCGCGCTCAGGAGGTCTTCGATCGCGCAGCGAAGGGTGGGCTGCATCTGGCGCTGGCGCATTTGCCCGCGCGGTTCTTTCCGGATGCGGATTGGGCGGATAGCGGCGGAACGGTGACCTGTTTGCGGTCGGTGTTGATGAAGCCCGAGCATCTGGCGTGGGTGGAGGAGATCTGGGAGCGGGTGAAGAAGGCGGGAAACAGTAGCCGGGAGACAGGAGTCAGGAAGTGGTGTGGGAGATGAAGGTGGCAGAGAGCGAAGAAAAGATGCTGGCGGCAAGTCTGGTCGCTGAGATTCACGAGAAGCATTTCGGGGGCGATCCACGAGTGTTCCTGGCGCCGGGGCGCGTGAACCTGATCGGCGAGCACACGGATTATGCCGGAGGCTTCGTGATGCCGGCAGCGATCGACTTCGGCACATTCGCGTCGATCTCGGCGCGGAGCGATGGGCGAGTGGAAATCTGGTCGGAGAATTTTGCGGAAGGCGTGACGTATGCCGCGGACGAGCTGCCGAAAGCCCGGAAGGAACACTGGTCGGATTATCCGCTGGGCGTATTGTGGGCGCTGCGGGAGGCGGGCATCGAGGTGCCGCCGTTCAGCATGGTGCTCGACGGCAACGTGCCGCTCGGTGCGGGGCTGAGCTCGTCGGCGTCAGTGGAAGTGGCTGCGGCACTGGCGCTGCTGAGCCTGGCGGGCGCGAAGATGGAGCGCAGCGCGATTGCGAAGTTGTGTCAGCGGGCTGAGAACGAGTACGTGGGCGCTTCGTGCGGCATCATGGATCAGTTCATCGCCTGCCATGGAGCGGAAGATCACTCGCTGCTGCTGGACTGCCGATCGCTGGAGTTCCGGCTGGCGCCGATTCCGCGGCATGTGAGCCTGGTGATCGCCAACACGATGGTGAAGCACTCGATCGCGGGCGGCGAGTACGGCATCCGGCGCGCGGAGGTGGAAGAGGGAACGGCGATTCTGCGGCAGCACCGGCCAGAGATTGGGCTGCTGCGCGACGCGACGCCGGAGGATCTGGAGCGCTGGAGCGGCGAGATGCCGGAGAACGTGATGCGGCGCTGCCGGCACATCATCACTGAAAATCTGCGCACGGTGGCGGCCGCGGACGCGCTGGCAGCCGGGAAGTTGAAAAAGCTGGGGGACCTGATGGCCGCGGCGCACGTAAGTTATCGGGATGATTTCGAAGCGAGCTGCGAGGAAGCGGACATCATGGTGGAGGCGGCGCAGGGATTGCCGGGGCTGATCGGCGCGCGGCTGACAGGCGGAGGGTTCGGCGGCTGCACGGTCAATCTGGTGGAGGGGGCAGTGGCGGCGCAGTTCATGGAGCAACTGCGGGAGGAATACCGGGCGGCGACAGGGATGGCGGCCGAGATTTACTGCTGTCGCGCGTCGGCGGGAGCGCACGAGGTCGAAATCGGAGGGTGAAGCCGGTTGCCGGCTGGTGGCGCACCGGGGCGGCAGAAGCATCTCATTCTGAACGGCGAAAGCGCCCGTACGCGGGTTTCCACAGAAAGATGATTCCCCGCACAAGGGCCGCCGATGTAAGAATCACAGCGGGTCTTCGGGCCAACGTCCTCGGCAGACAGGTTGTCTTATTCTGAGAGACGGGCGCTCGGACAGGCCGGAGAAGACGTTTCCAGAGATGCGTTTTATCAATCGTTCGCAATACTTTTCCCCGGGCGGGCCGAGCGAAGGCGGGTTCGTCGCATATTTTTCGATGGAAATCGCGGTGGCGCCGGAGATGCCGACGTACAGCGGCGGCCTGGGCGTGCTGGCCGGCGACACGCTGCGCGCGGCGGCGGACATGGGTCTGCCCCTGGCAGCGGTGACGCTGGCGGATCGCAAAGGGTATTTCCAGCAGCATCTGGATGCGAGCGGCACGCAGACGGAAGAGCCGCAGCCGTGGTCGCCGGAGCAGATGCTGGCGGCCGAGGACCCGGTGGTGACGGTGACCATCGAGGGGCGGCCAGTGGCGATCCGCGCGTGGCGCTATGAGATCGAAGGAGTGGCCGGGCACCGGATTCCCGTCTATCTGCTGGACACCGATCTGGAACAGAACGATCCGCGGGACCGCGCGCTGACCGATCACCTGTACGGCGGCGATGCGGATTATCGACTGCGCCAGGAGGCGCTGCTGGGCATTGGCGGGGCGCGGATGCTCCGGGCGCTGGGATACGAGCCGACGGTGTACCACATGAATGAGGGACACGCGGCGCTGCTGACCGTTCCGGTGCTGGAGCAGGAGTTGCGGGGCGCGGGATTGCAGACCGCGACCGAGAAGAACGTGGAAGCCGTGCGGCGCAAATGCGTCTTTACCACGCACACGCCGGTGCCGGCCGGGCACGACCGCTTTTCCAGCGAGCAGGCTTACCGCATCCTGGGGCCGGAGCGCGCCGGAATGCTGGAGCGCTTCGGCTGTTTCCACGACGGGCTGCTGAACATGACGTACGTGGCGCTGCGCTTCTCGCGTTTCGTGAACGGCGTGGCCATGCAGCACGGCAAGGTTTCGCGGCAGATGTTTCCGGAGTACCGGATCGACGCGATCACCAACGGCGTTCATGCGGGAACGTGGACTGCGCCCTGGGTGCAGGCGGTCTTCGACCGGCACCTGCCGCGCTGGAGGCAGGACAACGTGACGCTGCGCTACGCGATCGATATCCCGGAGAACGAGATCGTCGAGGCGCATGCGGCGTCGAAGCGCGAGCTGCTGAAGGCGGTGAAGGAGCGCTCCGGGGTGGAGATGCGCGAGGATGTCTTCACGCTGGGGTTTGCGCGGCGGGCGGCGACCTACAAGCGAGCCGACCTGCTGTTCGCCGATCCGGAACGGCTGGTGCGCTGTGCCGAGCAGATGGGCGGGATGCAGGTACTCTACGCGGGCAAAGCGCATCCTGCAGACGAGCCGGGCAAGGCGAAGATCCGGAGGGTGATCGAGCTCTCGCACGAGCTGCGGAATTCGCCACTCCAGATTGTTTACCTGGAAAACTATGACTGGAAGCTGGGCGCGCTGCTGACCGGAGGCGTCGACCTGTGGCTGAATACGCCGCGGCGTCCGTACGAGGCGTCGGGGACCAGCGGGATGAAGGCCGCGCTGAACGGCGTGCCGAGCCTGAGCATCCTGGATGGCTGGTGGATCGAAGGCTGGATCGAGGGCGTGACGGGCTGGGCCATCGACGATCACGAGGACGAAACAGGCGAGGCTAACTCGCTGTACGAGCACCTGGAGCAGACGATACTGCCGCTGTTTTACCGCGACCCAGGACAGTGGCGGCGCATCATGCGCTCGACCATCGCGCTGAACGGATCGTTCTTCAATACCCAGCGCATGCTGGAGCAATACGTGATCAACGCGTACTTCCCGGAGCGGCGCGTGGAGAAGCCGGCTGAAGCAGCGGAAGCCGATCTGGAGAACACGCTGGCGCGGTAAGCGGTACGGCCGCAAGGACCGCAGGGAGAGCGAAATTCGGCCGCCGGAGCATTCATCCGCCGATGCTATACTCGGGTTGAAATTTCAGCATTTCTTCGCCTCCGGGGCGCACGACTGTCTCCGGCGCCGTCCATCCGGCTGGGATCGGCGGCAACCACAGGAGAGAATCCCTTGAGCCAGAGCACCGTACAGGAAATTGCCCCGGAGGTATCCCGGCGGCCGCTGTGCGTGGACCTGGACGGGACGCTGGTCAAGAGCGACACGCTGGTGGACTCCCTGCTGCTGCTCCTGCGGACGCAGCCGCGGGCAGCGCTGCAGGCTCCGCTGTGGCTGCTGCGCGGCAAGGCTGCCTTCAAGGCGGAGGTCAGCGCGCGGGCAGCGCTGGACGAGCGGCATCTGCCGTACAACCGTGTACTGCTGGATTATCTGATCGCGCAGCACGCCAGCGGGCGGAAGCTCTATCTGGCCACGGGAGCGGACCAGCGCGTGGCGCAGCGCATCGCGGATCATCTGGGCCTGTTCGAGGAAGTGCTGGCCAGCGACGGCAGCGTGAACCGGACCGGCGGAAGGAAGCTGGAGGGGCTGCGGCAGGCTTTCGGCGAGGAAGGCTACGACTACATCGGCAACGCGGGACCGGACATGCCGCTGCTGGAGCATGCGGAGGCGGCGATGATTGCGAATCCGGCGCCGGCACTGCGGGCACGGCTGCGTGCGCGGGGGGTTACCGTGCGGCAGGTCTTCCGCGACCGCGCGCGATCGGGAAAAAGCATCGTGAGGGCGATCCGCCTGCACCAGTGGGCAAAGAATGTGCTGGTTTTTCTGCCGGTACTGCTGGCGCACCATCTGGGCGCCCGGGGCCTGCTGCAGGCAGGGATCGCCTTTGCCAGCTTCAGCCTGTGCGCGTCGTCCACGTATATCTTCAACGACCTGCTGGACATGGAGGCCGACCGGAAGCATCCGCACAAGCGGCTGCGGCCGTTTGCGGCGGGGGATCTTTCCGCAGCAGCGGGCGCGTCGATCAGCGCGGTGTTCCTGGGCGGGTCGCTGGCGATGGCGGCGGCGTGGCTGCCGGGGAAGTTCCTGATGTGGATGCTGCTCTATCTGGGCGCGACGCTGTCGTACTCGCTGTACCTGAAGCGCGTGGCGCTGGTGGACGTGATCCTGCTGGCGGGCCTGTACACAGTGCGGCTGCTGGCCGGGGCGGCGGCGACAACGGTGACGATTACGCCCTGGCTGGCTGCGTTTTCGCTCTTCCTCTTTTTAAGTCTGGCGATGGTGAAGCGGTTCAGCGAATTGCAGAATACGCGCGAGCGCGGCCAGGCGCCTGCGAACGGGCGAGGCTATTTGCTGGAGGACCTTGAGCAGCTCAGAAGCTTTGGAACGGCGTGCGCGTATGCCGCGGTGGTGGTGTTTTCTTTTTATATCGGCGATCAGGGAGCCGCGCATCTGTACCGGCATCCGCTGCGGCTGTGGCTGATCACGCCGCTGATGATCTACTGGCTGAGCCGGGTGTGGCTGCTGGCCGCGCGCGGGGAATTGAATGAGGATCCGGTGATTTTTGCGATGACCGACCGGGTCAGCCTGCTGATCGGCGTGCTGGTGGCTGCGGTTGCGGCGGCGGCGGCCCTGTAGAGCGCGGGAAGACCGATGGGCAAAGCAAAACCGCGGCCGGGATTCGAATCGTGGGGCCGCTATCCGAAACTGCAGGCGGACGTGGTTCCGCTGCACTGGACCACGGATTTTCCCCTGGCTAAAGCTCCGGCAGCACGGCAATTGCCCGTGGGGCTGGGCCGGAGCTACGGCGATGTTTGTCTGCTGGAAAATGGGACACTGCTGGCCACGCCGGAGATGGACCGTCTGCTGCACTTCAATGAAGCGACAGGGGTGCTGCGCTGCGAGGCGGGCGCATCGCTGAAGGAGATTCTGGACTTCGCGATGCCGCGGGGATTCTTCCTGCCGGTCACGCCGGGGACAAAGTACGTCACGGTGGGCGGCGCCATCGCCAACGACATTCACGGCAAGAACCATCACGTAGCCGGCACCTTCGGCCGGCACGTGCTGCGCTTCGAGCTGGCGCGTTCGGACGGCAGCCGCGTGGTGTGCAGCCCGGTGGAGAATCCGGAGTGGTTCGCGGCGACCATTGGAGGGATGGGGCTGACGGGACTGATGACCTGGGCGGAGATCCGGCTGCGGCCGATCGTCTCGCGTCTGATCGACTATCGCGGCGTGAAGTTTCATGGGTTGGCGGAGTTTCTGGATCTCTCCAGGACGGCAGCGAGCGAATACACGGTGTCCTGGATCGACTGCCTGTCGACGGGAAAGAACTTCGCGCGCGGCATTTTTATGCAGGGCGACCATGCGGAAATTCCCGGACCGCTGCGGCGCAGCCGCGAGCCAAAACTGACCTTCCCCTTCGACCTGCCGCAGCTCGCGCTGAACCGGTATTCGGTGGCGACGTTCAACGCGTTCTACTACCACAGACAGCGGGGCAATGAGAAGACCGGCCCGGTGGACTATGAGCCGTTCTTCTATCCGCTGGATGCGGTGCTGAAGTGGAACCGGATGTATGGCAAGGCGGGACTGCTGCAGTTCCAGTGCGTGCTGCCGCGGGAGCAGGACGAGCACGGCGTGGTGGAAGTGCTGAAAGCCATCACCGCATCAGGACTGGCGTCGTTTCTGGCGGTGATCAAGGTGTTCGGCGACGTGCCGTCGCCGGGCATGATGTCGTTTCCCGCGCCGGGCATCACGCTGGCGCTGGATTTCCCCATTCGGCGAGAGGCGAGTTTCGATCTGCTGGAGCGGCTGGCGCGCATCACGCTGGAGCATGGCGGACGGATGTATCCAGCCAAGGACGCGCGTATGACGCCGGAGCAGTTTCAGGCGTTCTATCCGCAATGGCAGGAATTCGCGCGGTACGTGGATCCGGGATTCGATTCGGCGTTCTGGCAGCGGGTGACGGGACGGAGGCCGCTCGATGACTAACTCGGGCGCCGGAACCTCTCCGCGGCGGGTGCTGGCCCTGGGCGCGACCTCGGCCATCGCGGAAGCGACACTGCGGCTGCTGGCCGAGCAGGGAGCGAACTTCGTTCTGGTGGCGCGCAGCGAGCCGAAGCTGGCGGCGGTGCGCGACGATTTGCTGACGCGCGGCGCGACGGCGGCGATCGGGTACGTGTCCGACCTCAACGAGACCGAGAGCCACGCTGCAATGCTGGCGGAAGCGACGGCTGCACTGGGAGGCCTGGATTTGGCGCTGGTGGCCCACGGAATTCAGGGAGACCAGGCCGAAGCGGAGCGGGAATATGCCGTGGCGGAGGCGATCCTGCGCACGAATTTTCTTTCCGCGGTGTCGCTGATCGGCTGGCTGGCGAATTACTTCGAGGCGCAACGCCGCGGAACCATCGCGGTGATTTCTTCGGTGGCCGGCGACCGCGGCCGGAAGAGCAATTACGTCTATGGAGCGTCGAAGGGCGGGCTGAACGTATTTCTGGACGGCGTACGTAACCGCGTGGATCGCGCCGGGGTGAACGTGCTGACCATTAAGCCCGGATTTGTCGCGACACCGATGACCGCACACCTGTCGCGGAATGCGCTGTTCGCGGCGCCCGGGCAGGTGGCGCGGGGGATTGCGCGCGCCATCGAGAAGCGGAAGGACGTCGTCTATGTGCCGGGATTCTGGAGGTGGATCATGCTGATCGTCCGGATGATTCCAGAGCCGGTCTTCAAAAAAATGAATCTGTAGCGTCTATTGAACCGGAACGTCCGAAAGCCCGGGAAGGCGTCTTTTTGGCGCGTCCAGACGTCTCAATCAGCGTAAAGCTGCATACAGGTATGTCTTGTGGCTGCTGAGCCAAAGATTCAGGACAGGCCCGGCAGAAATCTTTCCCAGGGCTCCTGGGGCCCATCCGTTTCTCAGAACCCAGGCTCCGGAATGGGATCTCCCGGTGGCCGGAAGGTCTGCGCACAGGAGAAGCTGAAGCGATATGTGGATCGTTCGCCTGGCGCTGCGCCGCCCCTACACGTTCGCGGTAGTCGCGCTGCTCCTGATGATTTTGGGGCCGCTGGCTATTGTCAGCATGCCGGTGGACATCTTCCCCAACATCGACATTCCTGTGGTGTCGATGATCTGGGAATACAACGGCTTCTCGGCGGAGCAGATGGCCGACCGCATCGTGACGCTGAGCGAGCGTTCGCTGACGACGACGGTCAACGACATCGAACACGTCGAGTCCGAGTCGGTGAACGGCCGCGCGGTGATCAAGATTTACTTCCAGCCGGGCGTAAACATCGGCAACGCGGTGGCGCAGGTGACGGCGATCGCGCAGACGCAGATCCGGCAGATGCCGCAGGGAACCACGCCGCCCCTGATCATCCAGTACAACGCTTCGAGCGTACCGATCCTGCAACTGGCGCTCTCCGGACACGGGCTGACCGAATCGCAACTGAACGACTACGCTCTGCAATTCGTGCGGACCCAACTGGTGACGGTGCCTGGAGTGGGCGTTCCCTATCCATACGGCGGCAAAGAGCGGCAGGTACAGGTGGATCTCAACATGCCGGCGCTGCAGGCGAAGGGATTGTCCCCGGCCGACGTGGTGAACACGATTGCGGCGCAGAATCTCATTTTGCCTTCGGGGACGATCAAAGTCGGGCAGTTCGAATATCAACTGGAGAGCAACAGCGCGCCCCTCACGACGGATGATCTGAACAATCTGCCCATCCGCGAAGCCAATGGGGCAGTGGTGTACATCCGCGACGTGGCGCACGTGCATATCGGCTCGCCCCCGCAGACGAACATCGTGCGCGTGGACGGCCAGCGGGCGGCGCTGCTTTCCGTCATGAAAACAGGCAACGCCTCGACGCTGAATATCGTCAGAGGCGTGCTGGCCAAGCTGCGGCAGCTCAAACCGCAGCTGCCGACGCAACTGAAGATCACGCCGCTGGCGGATCAGTCGATTTTCGTGAAGGCGTCAATCGACGGGGTGGTGCATGAGGCGGTCATCGCCGCGGTCCTGACGGCCCTGATGATTCTGGTGTTTCTGGGAAGCTGGCGCAGCACGCTGATCGTCGCCGTCTCCATCCCTCTGTCGGTTCTGACTTCGCTCGTGGTGCTGCGGCTGATCGGCGGGACGATCAACATCATGACGCTCGGCGGCCTGGCGCTGGCGGTCGGCATCCTGGTCGACGATGCCACGGTGGAGATCGAGAACATCAACCGGAATCTGGAGCAGGAAAAGGCGATCGAGCAGGCGATTCTCGATGGCGCCGCGCAGATCGCGGTGCCGGCGCTGGTGGCGACGCTCTCGATCTGCATTGTCTTCGTGCCCATGTTCTTTCTGAATGGGGTGCCGAAGTATCTGTTCGTGCCGCTGGCCGAGGCGGTGGTGTTCGCCATGCTGGCATCGTACCTGCTGTCGCGGACAGTGGTGCCAACCATGGCGCGCTACCTTTTGCATGAGCACGACGACGCGGAAGAAGAGCGAAAACACAGGAGCCGCAATCCGTGGACGAGGTTTCAGCTCGCGTTCGAGCGCTCCTTCGAAAGAATACGGATCGGTTACCGCAGAATGCTGGACCTGTGCGTGCGGCACGCGGCCGCTTTCCTGACCATCTTCTTCATCTTCACGGTGGGATCGGCAGCGCTGCTGTATCCGTGGCTGGGCGAGAACTTCTTTCCGACTGTGGACGCAGGGCAGTTCAAGCTGCACGTGCGGGCGCGGACGGGAACGCGCATCGAGAACATGGCGGCTCTCTGCGACCGCATCGACAACACCATTCGCGAGGTCATACCGAAGGACCAACTGACAACGGTGATCGACAACATCGGGCTTCCATACTCCGGCATCAATTACTCGTATTCGAACTCAGCGCCGATTGGGCCGGCGGACGCGGACATCCAGGTCTCCCTGACGGTGCATCACCGGCCGACCGAGGAGTATGTGGCCAGGCTGCGCCAGTTGCTGCCGAAGCAGTTTCCAGGGGCGGAGTTCTACACCCTGCCGGTGGATATGGTGACGCAGATTCTGAACTTCGGCCTGCCGGCGCCCATCGACGTGCAGGTGGTGGGACCGAATCTCGAGGGCAACCGCATGGTCGCCTACCAGTTGCTGAACCGGATCAAGTACGTGCCGGGAACCTCGGGGGTGCGGATGCAGCAGCCCTTCGACGATCCGGAATTGACGGTGAACGTGCATCGATCGCTTTCAGAAACGGCCGGGATCGACGAGAGGGACGTGATGCAGAGCCTGCTGGTGGCCACCAGCGGCAGCTTTCAGACGGCGCCTGCCTTCTGGCTGGATCCCCGCAACGGCGTGGAATACGACATCGCGACGCAGTCGCCGCAGTACTGGCTGGATACGCTCCAGGATCTGAACAACATTCCCGTGGTGGCAGGGAGCGGGGGCGGTAATCTGCCGCCGAACAGCGGGTCGACGGGAGCGGGCGCGCCGCCGTCGAGCGGGATCATGGGAGGGCCGCCCACGCAGATATTGGGCAACGTGGCCACGCTGGTTCCCGGCGACGAGATGGCCACAGTCACGCACTACAACATCTCGCCGGTGGTGGACATTTACGGAAACGTCGTGGGCACAGACCTGGCAAGCGTGGACAAGCACATCGAGAAGATCGTGACGCAGGAGCGGCAGCACCTGCCGAGAGGATCGCGCATCGTGGTGCGGGGACAGGTACGCACCATGCGTTCGGCGTATGGCGATCTGCTCGCCGGGCTGGCCTTCTCCATCCTGCTGGTGTATCTGCTGATCGTGGTGAATTTCCAGTCGTGGCTCGATCCGTTCATCATTATCACGGCGCTGCCGGCGGCAATTTCGGGCATTGTCTGGATTCTGTTCGTGACGCATACCACGCTGAGCGTGCCGGCGCTGACCGGAGCCATCATGTGCATGGGCGTGGCCACATCGAATTCGATTCTGGTGGTGAGCTTTGCGCGCGAGCAACTGGAGGAGACCGTGGGCGACGCGGCGCAGTCGGCGCTGAATGCGGGATACGTCCGGTTCCGGCCCGTGCTGATGACCGCGCTGGCCATGATTATCGGCATGGTGCCCATGGCGCTGGGCCTGGTGACGGCGGCGAGCAGAACGCGCCGCTCGGCCGCGCCGTCATCGGCGGCCTGATGTTGGCCACGGTGGCTACGCTTTTCTTTGTGCCTGCCTTCTTTTCATACATTCACAGTCATCTTCAGCGCCGCCGCAAAGCCGCGCGGGTCGCGGCCGGAGGCGCCGCTC